>JALUYN010000569.1 GCA_027012915.1 Cellvibrionaceae bacterium | reverse complement strand
ATCCTTGGGCACAATAATGGATCGATTCCATCGGTAGCACGGCATCATTACCAAATCACTGAACAGATCAAGGGCTTCGGTCGCAATGGCAAAATCCACCGTGCCGTCAGCGGCCATCTCGGAAATTTGCATAGGAGTCCCCTGGTGCATATGCAGGGAAACTTCAGGATAGCGGTCTATAAAGGTGTTAATTACTTTGGGTAACGCGTAACGAGCCTGAGTATGAGTCGTAGCCAGCGCCAAACTGCCCTTCTTCTCATTACTGAATTCCTGGGCAACCTGCTTGATGCTTTCCACTTTACGCAAAATTTCACCAGCGGTTTTCAGTATCGCCTCTCCAGCCGGGGTGATTCTGGTCAAGTGTTTGCCGCTGCGCGAGAACACTTCCACACCCAGCTCATCTTCAAGTAAGCGAATCTGCTTGCTGATACCAGGCTGAGATGTGTACAAACTTTGTGCGGTCGCCGAGACATTAAGATCGTGGTGAGCCACTTCCCAAATGTATCGCAGCTGCTGCAGCTTCATAAAACCTCCAAGGGCGTTGCGCGTAATTAGATTATAAAAATATGCGAAAATATTCTTTTCAAGAATAGTTACGAATGCGTATATTTGCCAAACTTTTCTGAACCTTTTCTTCTGATAAATGGCCTGGCCATAACTAACGTCTATATCTATGGAAATTCTACTCTACATTTTGTCGGGAGCTGGCGTAGGCCTGGCCATAGGAATTACGGGCGTTGGCGGCGGATCATTGATGACCCCGCTGCTGATTTTAATGGGCATTCCATACCATATTGCGATTGGTACCGACCTGCTCTACGCCGGAATTACCAAAGCCGCGGGAGTTACAGCCCACCAGAGACAGAAAACCATCCGCTGGGACGTGGTAATAGCCCTTGGTGCCGGAAGTATCCCCGCGTCACTGGTGACTGCCTATTTATTGGATAAGGTATTCACCGGCGCTGACGACTATGCCCCGCTGCTCACCAGTAGCTTGGGGTTTATGTTGATATTTACTGCTCTGGTACTGATATTTAAAGATAAGCTACAAACCGATCCCAGCGGTAGCAGCCCACGAGCACAATGGATTCGGCGAAACACCATACCACTCACGGTTTTCATGGGCTTGTTTCTCGGCGTGTTTGTTACGCTGACATCCGTAGGCGCCGGTGCAATTGGCACAGCTATTCTGCTTATTCTCTATCCACGCCTGCCAGCTTTGAATATTGTTGGAACTGACATCGCCCACGCTGTGCCGCTGACTCTGATTGCCGGCATAGGGCATCTGATATTTTTGGGGAATGTAGACTTTCTACTATTGGGCTGCCTGCTCATCGGCTCGCTGCCAGCAGTTCACCTGGGAACCAAGATTGGGGCGCGATTGCCCAGCAACGTATTACGCCCGATTCTCGCAGCAATTCTTATGGTGCTCGGCGCAAAATTCGCGCTCTTCTAAACTAAACGCCGTTTCAAGAATCAAGATTTAATCAATTCGTTGGCAACCCCATGAGGCACATGCCCGGTTGCCACGTGATTACGCGCGGATTCACAGTGGGTTTGCTGATCGTCGAAAAATACATCGGCCCCATAAGCCTTCAGGAACTCACCCTTGCTCAATCCCCCAAGAAACAGGGATTCATCAATCCGAATATCCCACGCTCTGAGTGTGCGAATAACACGCTCATGGGCTGGCGCGGACCGGGCTGTAACCAGCGCCGTGCGAATCGGGCTAAGCTCGCCTTCAAACTCCTTCTGCAAGCCTTGCAACGCTCTCAAAAAGTCTTTGAAAGGCCCGCCCGACATAGGAGTTTTGGCCTCGGCCTTTTCTTTCTCGGCAAAGGCGCTCAATCCCTGCTCCTTGTAGACTCGCTCGGATTCATCGGAGAACAGTACCGCGTCACCATCAAAAGCAAAACGCAGCTCATCATTATCTGTGTTGATTTTCGTCGATGCCATCAGGGTTGCGGCAGCGACACCATGATCCAGGGCATTGCGGACATCTGCGGCATCAGTAGAGAGAAACAGGTGGCAACCAAATGGCGCAACATAGCGATAGGGACTCTCCCCTCCGCAAAAAGCTGCTCGGGAAATATTCAAACCGTAGTGCTCTATGGAATTGAACACACGCAGGCCGGTGTCGGCGCTATTTCGGGACAGGAGAATAACTTCAACACGGGGCTCACCACCCAAATGCTCATTGATGTGCAAGAGCTTTTTGACCATGGGAAACGCATCACCCGGTGCGAGCACGTCGTTTTCGTGATCAATTTGATAGTGGGAATAGGCTTCCAGCCCATCGCTCTCGAATACGGTGTGGCTGTCACCGAGATCAAACAGCGCCCGAGACGAAATCGCGACCACCAGCTTATTGCCAAAATTACTTGTCATAATGCCCCCTTATGGAGGGCATTATAGGCATTCGCCGGTGTGCACACTAATCCAATTTTGGATCAGTTTGACAAGATCAGCACTGATTCAATAGAACTCCAAGATACGTACTTAAAATTCTGTCGCTCACGAGGCATTCGGTTTCTGCCGTCCTGCACAACCAGCATCCCCCGGGGGAAGAGTTCTCCCAGCGGTTGGGACGTAACTGCAAGGCCGTCTGTTTCAGAGGTGCCGTCAATGTCTGCTGCAACGTTGGCCGCCACCTGGAAGCGCCCCACGAACCGGTCATCAGAAATATCGTAGAGCACGTAGCTGTTGTCGCCTTGACTTGATACCACCAAATACGTGGGAGCACCATTGCGACCGTGATAGAGGCTCATGCCTTCAACATCCGCAACCAGATTCCCTGTACTGGTATCATCGACCAATTGCAATGAAGCGCCTCCCTTCGAGGGACTCATTTTCCAGATTCCAAAATCTTCTTGCCCCATATAGAGAGTGCCGGAGCGATCATCATGAACACAACCTTCTGGCTGCCCCTCCAGGCGAAACTCACTCAGTTTACGACTTGTAACCGTGATCAACTGATTCGCAGATCGCTGGGGTAGCAGCGCCCATTGTTCATATTTGCCGGCCTTGTTATTGACAAATAAACTCAGAATGCCGCTGTCATTGTCATACCCCAGGCAAGCGCCATAGGGGACTCCCAGACTATCGCCAATACCATTACTGGTAACAAAATGGACCTCGCCTGCGCCGTTAATCCAGAACACGTCGACGTTATTGGTACTGCGATTAGTGGCCACAGCGACATCCAAGTACGTACCGTCGCTCAACTTCACGCCTTGGCGCAAATCCACGTTATTGACTCGACCGCGATCGAGAAACTGAACAACCTCACCTTTTAAATCGTAAACCCAGAGCCCCTGTCTCTTGTCGGTAGCGAGCACCAAGCTCGCTTCAGGCTTCAGTGGATTTACCCAAATTTCCGGATCGTCTGCGGCATCCCCGTAACTTTCTACCGGGCGGGTTTCAGCATCAGCCATAACCTTGGCTGCATGCGAAACGTGGGTTGTGTTTTCTATGGGTTGCAATCCGCGCACCTTTGCCAACCACAGTGCACTGCCCTCGTCAGTGACAGCAATCCAATCCGCTGCACCAGCTTTCACCTCTGTAGTGGAGCTTATCAGGCTCCCAATACTACTCGTATCTTCAGGGAACTTGCCGTCAATCGATACAAAAAGGTTATCATCATCGGGGAATAGGATCCCCGCCTTACCATCGTAGGTCAACAACAGCTCGCCTGGATTGAGCCATTGCATATCAGTCGGCGCAGAAAACTCCTTTGATACCGGGATGTGCAGCCGTCGCTCTTCATCCAGTTCGGCATCAGCATTCATAGACAGCAAGCCCACACCCTCCTGAGACCAGTACAAGCGACCATCGCTACCGATACTGCAACTCGCGACTCCTTCCCCTAGTCCCACCGAGCGCTGGCCTTTAGTGACCACCTGACGATTTTGGATCTCTATAAAGGTTTGATAGCCAATACCTTCTTCGGTGATAGTCCACGCTTGAATATAGTCGGTCTCATCAACATCAATCGGGTCAAAGGCGGGCCCTAAACACACCGACGCCAGCGCACCCGGCCAACGTCCCTGCCATTGCAGCGGGGTGACAACCTGCTTGTCATAATTGTATTCAGCCAGTGACATATAGTTGCCGCGCTCATCGACAAAGCCAACCCACGCAATCCCATCTCCACTCACCACATCCAGAGATTTGGAATCACCCGTGCCATGACGGTATTTTACGGATCCGTCGATTCCTGTGAGCACCCAGCCTTGAGCCTCACTGCTCAAAGCCACCACAAGTTCATCACCAGCATCAATTACACGCAGGCGATAACTTTCCAGCTTAGAGTCAGCGAACTCAGCGGGTTCGGAAAACGAAATCGTTGCGGCCTGCTCCGACCCACAACCGGCCAAACCAAACATCGCGGCCATTAAAACGTACAAATAGTATTTCATAGTGCAAATATCGAACGAAAAATAAAAAGGCGTCCCCACGAATCGGGCACGCCCAAGAGGGAAACCTTAGAAGTTTCGGTAGGTCAGACCCAGTACAAAAGACGGGCCATACTCTTCATACTGAGCGTTGGCGCGTGCATTACCGTGATAGCGATAATAGGGTTCATCGTTCAGGTTAATGGCGTTGAAGTACACCTGCATAGACTGATTGACATCGTACTTTGCAGAGAAATCCACCTGCATGTGGGCATCCTGAAACAGATCATTTTGCTTATCACCCAAGTCAACCTCGATCAGGCGCTCGCTTTTGTAAGCCGCTGAAAGACGCAGACTAAGAGCACCTGTTTCATAGCCAAACACCAGGTTGCCGGTTGTGTCCGCCTGTTCGGGCAGATCGATTTTGGAACCACGATCCGCATCAGCCGGCAAACCCAGATCCGCCTCACTGCTGGTCAGGGTGGCATTGGCCTGAATCAGGAATCCGCTTTCGAAGTTCTTGGTGTATGTCAGCTCCAATCCGTACAGATCTGCACTCTCGCCGTTAAGAGGCTTGGTGATATCCATATCATTGATGGTTACACCCGGTGCAAAATCTGCACTGTCAGTAACATCACTTACATCGGCTGAGAAGATAAAGTTGTCGATCTTTTTATAGAAAATGCCAGCACTGATAATTCCGATATCGCCGGGATAGTACTCCACCGCCAAATCGAAATTGCTCGACTCGTAAGGCTTCAGCAGCGGGTTGCCGGCCTCAACTGTCAGCTCGTCACCCTCGATTTCAATCTTCTCAGGGGACGGATTCAGATCGCCAAACGACGGTCGAGCAATGGTTTCCGAGTAGGCCGCACGGATAATCAACTGGTCATTCAAACGATAACGAGCATTAATGCTTGGCAACCAGTGATCATAGTCACTATCAAATTTAACCGCTTCAATGTCGCTGTTGTAATCGCCGCTGGCCTCTTCGATCAGCTTGGCATTGAAACCCTTGGCACTGAAGTCTGTTGATTCATAGCGCACGCCGTACACCAAACGCAGGTCATCGATATCAACACGACTCATCAGGTATACAGCATCCACGTCTTCGTTGATAGTGTAATCTCTGGCGGACGCCACAAGACTCTCGTGATAGGCCTTACCCACCACACCGTCATCCTGCAGTGTAGTACCGCTGTTTATGACGTTGGCATCGATAAAACGATCAATGGCACTCTCGCTCAAGCGCGGACCAAAAAGACCAATACCGTAATCCACCTGCCCGGCAACAAATGCCGTCATCATAGGATCACCCAAAGCACCGAAATCATCGTAAATGGTTGATTCAACATCATCGGTCTTTTCGCGACGGGTTAGTTTACCCCCAACCTTTACGTAACCGGGATACTCACCAAAATACATCTCGCGAGTTACATCGAACTTGTAGGTAAAAATCTCGTCTTCGGTGAAGTTATCCTCCAGGACAATTTCCTTCAATTCATAGAGGCCTGGATCAAAGGCTTTAGCCTCGGCTACCAGATTTGGGGACTCACCCAGAGAGGTATAGCCAATATCCACATCTTCCTGTTCAAATTCAGTATCGCGGCGGCCCGGCTCCTTTTCAGAAGACTTTGAGTAACCCAGCGAATACTCGTAAGTCCAATCACCGTTCATATTCATACCGCCAAGAACTACAGAAGTGATTTTCTGCTCTTCATAGCGATCTTTGAAATCTCGGACCAATTCTGCATCGTCCCAGGAAGCCGAATTTGCATTCATATCAACGATATCGCCCTTGTCGAATTTGTACTTGGTGCGCTGGCGGTATTCCTGATCTTCGAAGTGGCTGTATAGCGTTCTCAGGTAGTATTCTGATGTATCATTCGGACGCCAATCTATATTGAAGGCTGCACCCAGTCGCTCGCGATTGATGGTGTAGTCGCGCTGTTCCAGCGTTGCGGGAGCACGAAAATCGGTGCCGATATGGGTGAAAGTTTCCCATTCACCATCACCTTCGATAACCTCAGAACCAAAATCCCGGTCCTGCCAGCTCAGAGCTGCCGCGACCCCAACCTGACCAGCGCCAACATCAAACACGTTGGTAAAACTGCCAGCAAATTTTGGACTGACCTCTTCCTCAAGATCGTTGTAGTTGGCTTCCCCGGAAATCTTGTAACTCATACCATCGCGATCAAAGGCGCTGAGGCTTTTCACCTCAATATTACCGCCAATTGTGCTGCCATCCATATCCGGTGTCACAGTCTTGGTAACCTCCAGACCTTCCAGCAAACCGGAAGGAATAACATCCAAAGCCACAGAACGACGATCACGCTCTGGAGCGGGAATGGCAACGCCGTTGATTGAAGAAGAGTTCAAATTGGGATCGACACCACGAATCCCTACAAAGCGCCCCTCTCCCTGATCGCGCTCGATAAATACACCCGGCACACGCTGCAAGGCTTCACTAACGTTTTCATCGGGAAATTGACCGATGGAGTCAGCGGATACCACAGAGACGAAGTTATCCGCGGAGCGCTGCTTGTTTAATGCGCTGGAGGCGCCTGCAGCCTGCCCTACTACGATAACGTTCTCCATAGCGCTGATATCGTCGCCAATCTTGACGACCTCTTTCGCCACCTTGTCATCAACCACATTGACCAGTCGCTGCACTGACTCGGCGCCGAGATAATCAATAACCAAGGTATATGTTCCAGCCGGAACGGCGTTAAAATGGAAACGCCCGCCATCCTTGGAACTGGATTCCAATTTGAGTTCTTTGAGGCGCACAATCGCACCGTCAAAATAGACCTTACCCTGGGCGTCACTGATACGCCCTTCGATACGCCCGTCAGCCGATGCATTCATAGCAAACATAAATGCACTTGACGCCGCCAGAGCTTTAATCGCTGTTTTCATAGTAGCCACTCTCAATTTTAAATTGTGCGCACTCAGAAGTTCTGACTGCATTTAGAAATCGCAGCGGACGTTAAGCTGCTTCTGTGACACTTTATTGACATGCTCTTGCGTGATACCGGCAAAACCACCTCAAAATCCGGTGTTTTAGCCAGTGTTACCAGGAATGTGATCTGATTTGACTACGAATAACCCGCTGTAGCGCTGGGCAACTCGCCTCTCGATTCAGTAATTGCAAGAGTTAAACGGCATCTTGAAAAAAACTGTGATCCAATCTGACTGAATTACGCGCCATAGTTTTTTCTGAAATCTAAATGTCACATGTTAGTCACAAACTACTAGGACATAGAAACAGCCAAGTCAGCGGATATTGAATTGATGAACTCCCTAATTCGATTACACACAGCCAAAATTGCAACACTGATTGTGTTTGCCGTTGCCATATTTTGGGTTAACAACTGGCACGCCGACTTCAAAGCAATGGAAGCGATCACCTGGATCGATATCTTTGGGGAAGCGTCGATGCTCGGCTTTATGCTGATTTTTCTGTTTTTTATCATCAATACCCGACCTAGGGGCCGAATCACCAGCTTTGTGGGCTTTGGCCTGGTGGCGTTTTCGCTGACCATATTTCAAGACGTACTCGATGAGATTTTCCAATTGCCTCCAAGCTTCTGGATTGCTGACATTTTGGAATCCGTTCTGTCTCCCATAGCGGTATTATCAATCAGCTACGGATTCTATCTGTGGAATCAGGAACAGCAGCTCATCAACAACCGTTTTAAAAACAAGGAGCGTTACTACCGCGAGCACAGCGCCATTGACCCGGTTACTGATCTCTATACCGCACTCTATATGTGCGACCAACTGGAACGAGAAATAATGTTGCACGCCAATGAGCAGCAGCCTTTCAGTTTGCTAATGATCGACATTTCGGATTTTT
>JALUYN010000568.1 GCA_027012915.1 Cellvibrionaceae bacterium | reverse complement strand
AATTGATGAAGCGCGCGGGACGAGCCGCGTTTCAAACGCTGCTGCAATACTGGCCCGAGGTGGAACATATAACCGTGCTCTGTGGTGCGGGGAACAATGCCGGAGATGGCTATATTATCGCCGCGTTGGCCGCCCAGAAGCGCATCCCGGTCGATGTGTTTTTTGTTGCTGATCCCGAGCGCCTGCAAGGGGATGCCCGCACTGCCTATGAATTTGCCTGTCGCGAGGGCGTTATTGTACAGCCCTACGCCAAGGGGCAGCGCCTCGATGGCGTATTGGTGGATGCTCTGCTGGGCACGGGATTGCGTGGTGAGGTGCGCGGTGACTATGTCGATGCCATCGAAAGTATCAATCGCTCGCAGCTGCCGGTGTTGGCGGTGGATATTCCCTCCGGGCTCTGTGCAGATACCGGTGCCATCCTGGGATCTGCGGTAAAGGCAGATACCACTGTTACTTTTATTGGCATGAAGCAGGGGCTGCTCACTGGCAGCGGACAGCACTGCGCGGGGCAGATTATTTTTGATGACCTGGAAGTGCCCTCCGATGTTTACGAGGCTCAGCAGCCCTCAGCTCAACGCTTGAAAGTGTCCGAATTATTGGAAGCGCTGCCAGAGCGCGATGAAGATGCTCACAAGGGCAGTTTTGGCCATGTGATGGTCATTGGTGGTGAACTGGGTTACGCCGGCGCCGCCGCCATGGCCGGCGAAGCTGCGGCGCGAATGGGCGCTGGATTGACCAGCGTTGCAACGCGGCCTGAGCACGTAGCGGCGATTGTTTGTCGTCGCCCGGAATTGATGGTGATGGGTGTGACCTCGGGCCAGAGCTTGGAGCCGTTGTTAGAGCGCCCATCGGTATTGGTACTGGGCCCAGGCCTGGGACAAACCCCATGGTCTGAACAGATGTTGCAACAGGGAGCTCAGACAGGGCTGCCCATGGTGCTGGATGCCGATGCTCTAAATCTGTTGGCTGAGGGACGACTGTTGTCCGGAGAAGTTCGCGACAACTGGGTACTGACGCCGCACCCGGGCGAGGCTGCACGACTACTGGGTGTTACTACGGCTGAAGTACAGCAAGATCGCTTTGCCGCAGTTACAGCTCTGCAGAACAAATTTGGTGGCACCGTGGTGCTGAAAGGTTCAGGTACTCTGATCGCCTCGACTGATGGCAACTTATCGTTGACCACCGATGGCAATCCGGGAATGGCCAGTGGCGGCATGGGAGATATCCTTAGTGGCATAATCGGTGGTCTGCTGGCTCAAGGTATGAGTGCAGCCCAGGCAGCACAGTTGGGCGTGTGCTTGCACGGCGCGGCCGCTGATATGGCGGTAGAGGAAGAGGGTATGCACGGCCTGTTGGCGACCGACTTGCTGCCCTATTTGCGCGTCTTGCTCAACGGCAACTACCTGGATTGAGCTATGCAAATTAGTCGCTATCTCGATGACGAGCAGGCTACTGTAGCTCTGGGAGAAGAACTCGGCACGCGGTGTCGGTCGGCCAGGGCTGGTAAAGCGCTGGTAGTGTTTATGCAGGGAGATCTGGGAGCAGGCAAGACGACCATGACCCGAGGTATTCTAAGAGCCTTTGGTCATCAGGGCGCGGTAAAGAGCCCCACTTACACGCTGGTTGAACCCTACGATTTCAATGGGACTCAGGTGTATCACTTCGATCTGTATCGCCTGGGTGATCCCGAGGAACTGGAGTACATGGGCATCCGCGATTACTTCGATGACGGGAACTTGTGTATTGTGGAATGGCCCAACAGGGGAGAGGGCGTATTGCCACAGGCGGATTTGGAGCTGACACTGTCGGTTGAAGCTCCCGGGCGTCGTGCGCAACTAACAGCCCACAGTGAAGCGGGGCAAGCGGCGTTACAGGGGATGTCGTGATAGCCTGATCACAGGTCCGGTAATAGTAAAGCGAAGTCGTATAAGAATGATAGAAAGGCCATTTGGGAAAATCCGTTTGCGAGCATTGTTGGGGGTGCTGCTGTTGAGCATGGTGGCGTCGCCACTGTATGCCGCATCGGTGAAAAGTCTGCGCTTGTGGCGTGCGCCGGATAACACGCGCCTGGTATTCGACTTGTCAGCGCCAGTAGAACATAAAATTTTTACGCTCAGTAATCCCGCTCGATTGGTGATCGATGTATCGGGCGCTTCAATGTCCAGCCAATTGGCCAAATTGGATCTCAATGACACGCCTATCAAGAAAGTGCGCAGTGCCAAGCGCAATGGCAATGACTTGCGGGTTGTCCTTGATCTCAAAGAGGCGGTGCGTCCCAAGAGCTTCACACTGAAAAAGCACGGCGACAAACTGGACCGTTTGGTGGTCGATCTGTTCGATCAGAAAAAAACTGTAATCAAGACAGTGCAACAGGTTACACAGCAAGCCAGTGGCAAGAAGCGCGATATTATTATTGCCATCGATGCGGGGCACGGTGGTGAGGATCCCGGGGCGGTAGGACCAAAAATTGGCAAGAAGCGCGCCCTTGAAAAGCATGTGGTGTTGGCCATCAGTAAGGAATTAGCAACCTTGATCAACAAACAACCGGGTTATCGCGCCGAGTTGATCAGAAAGGGGGACTACTATATTCCGCTGCGCAAGCGCCGCAATCTTGCTCGGGAAAAGCGCGCAGACTTGTTTATTTCCATCCACGCCGATGCCTTTAAAGACAAGCGCGCCAAGGGCGCTTCAGTATTCGCGCTGTCGCGTCGCGGAGCCACTTCTGAAACTGCCCGCTTTTTGGCGCGCAAGGAAAACGAAGCAGATTTGATCGGCGGTGTCGGCAGTGTCAGTCTCGAGGATAAGGATGAAGTGCTGGCGGGCGTGCTAGTAGATCTGTCCATGACCGCGACACTGAGCTCCAGTCTGGAAGTTGGAGATCGGGTTCTCAAGTCCATGGATAGCGTCGCCAAGTTACACAAGCATCAGGTAGAACAAGCGGGCTTCGCGGTTCTGAAATCGCCGGACGTACCCAGTATTTTGGTGGAGACAGGATTTATCTCCAACCCGGATGAAGCCAAAAAGCTGAGTAGCCACTACTATCGCAGCAATATGGCCAAGTCCATATTCAAGGGTGTCAAACAGTACTTTAACCAGTACCCGCCTGCGGGCAGTTATGTGGCTTGGAAAAAATCCGGCGGCAAAGATCGCGAGCATGTCATCGCACGCGGGGATACCCTCAGTGGAATCGCCAAACGCTATAACGTCAGCGTTAATCAATTGCGCTCTGCTAATAGTTTGTCCAGCTCAACTATCCGTATTGGTCAGCGGCTGAAGATACCAGCCTCATAAAGATTCACATTACAGATGTCATTGCGAGTCGCGCAGCGACGACTCAGATGATAAAGAAATAACTATGTCCGAAATTAAGTTGCTCTCCCCTCGTCTCGCTAACCAAATCGCCGCTGGTGAAGTGGTTGAGCGTCCGGCGTCGGTAATTAAAGAAGTATTGGAAAACAGTCTCGATGCCGGTTCCGATCGCCTGGACGTTGAAATCGAAAACGGCGGCATCAAGTTGATGCGTGTACGTGACAATGGCAAGGGTATCGAAAAAGAGGATTTGTCGTTGGCACTGAGTCGCCACGCTACCAGTAAAATCCATCACCTGGACGATCTGGAAGCCGTGGGCACTCTGGGCTTTCGCGGTGAAGCCCTGGCCAGTATCAGTTCAGTATCGCGTCTGACGCTTACCAGCAAAAATGCCGATGAAGATTCCGCCTGGAGCGTAAAGGCCGAAGGTCGTGATATGGAAACTGATATCACTCCAGCTGCACATCCACAGGGTACTACCGTAGAAGTGCGCGATTTGTTCTTTAATACACCGGCGCGGCGCAAGTTTTTGCGCACGGAAAAAACCGAGTTCAATCGCATTGAGGATATCCTGAAGAAGCTCGCAATGTCGCGTTTCGATGTGGGCTTTTCGCTACGTCACAATGGCCGGATGATTCACAGTTGGCGCCCGGCCAATTCGCAGATTGAGCAGGAGCGTCGCGTCGCTCAGATTTGTGGTCCGGCGTTTATGGAAAACGCCGTGCATATCAATATCGAACGCACGGGCTTGAAGTTGTGGGGGTGGGTGGCGCTACCGACCTTTTCGCGCAGCCAGGCTGACCTGCAGCATTTCTACGTCAATGGCCGCGCTATCAAAGACAAGCTGGTGACTCACGCTATCCGCCAGGCCTATCAGGATGTGTTGTTCCACGGTCGCCACCCCGCTTACGTGCTGTATCTGGAATTGGATCCCGCTGTGGTGGATGTGAATGTGCACCCCACCAAGCACGAGGTGCGTTTTCGCGACGGTCGTGTTGTCCATGATTTTATTTTTCGAAGCCTGCACCACGCGCTGGCGGAGGTACGGCCCCAGGATCATATGGGCGGTGCTGAGTCAGACGCGCAGGGCGCGACTTTGTCACAGTCACCGTCTCCGGCAGCCAGCGGTTTGGCAGCCGGGGAGTTTGGTCCCCAGTCGACTATAGGTTTTCAGCCGGCGCGTCAGGTGCCTGCGGCAACTCAGGGCTTTGACGTGGCAGAACAGGGGCCCGGTTATCAAACGCTGTATGGCAATCGTCCGCAAACACCGGCTGCGCCCGTCAAAAGCTTCGAGGAGTTGGAGCAGGCGAATGAGGAGGTGCCGCCACTGGGTTACGCCATTGCCCAGCTGAAAGGTATTTATATCCTCGCGGAAAATACCGAGGGCCTTGTGGTCGTGGATATGCATGCCGCTCACGAGCGCATTACCTATGAGCGCATGAAACAGGCGGTGGCGGCCGAAGGATTGCGCGCTCAGCCGTTGTTGGTTCCGGAAACTCTGGCTGTGAGTCAGAAAGAAGCCGATTGTGCGGAACAGCACGCTGATACTTTCCGCTCTCTGGGTTTTGAATTGCAGCGTGCAGGTCCTGAGAGTTTGTTGATTCGTCAGATTCCTGTGCTGCTGAACAATGCCAAGGTGGAGCAGTTGGTGCGCGATGTACTGTCCGATCTGGTGGAGTACGGCATGAGCAAGCGCATCGACAATCATATCAATGAGTTACTGGGAACTATGGCTTGCCATGGCTCGGTACGTGCCAATCGCAAACTCAGTATTCCGGAGATGAACGCGCTATTGCGGGATATGGAAGCGACTGAGCGCAGTGGCCAGTGTAACCACGGTCGCCCCACCTGGACGCTGCAGTCTATGGATGAACTGGATAAGTTGTTTTTGCGGGGGCAGTAGCCAGCTCAAACTGCCGGCTTGGCGTATTGCTCGGCGATCATGCTTTCCACCGCGGCTGCGGGCAGTGGTGGTGAGTAGAGGTACCCTTGAGAGTAGTCACAGTGATTCTGGAGCAGCCAGTCTCGATGTTGCTCTGTCTCTACGCCCTCGGCGATTACTTTCAGCTTCAATTTGTGGGCCATCGCTATGATAGCGCTGACGATTTCCTGATCGTCGTTGCTAATATTCAGGTCCTGCACAAAAGATCGATCAATTTTCAGAATATCCAACGGTAGCGACCTTAGATAACTGAGCGACGAATGGCCCGTGCCAAAGTCGTCAATGGCGATGCTGAAGCCCATATTGCGTAGTTTATTGAGATGCTTCTGGGTGAACTCCATGTCTTCCATAATCATGGACTCGGTTACTTCCAGTTCAATAAAACTGGTGTCCAGGCGATAGCGGTTGAGAGATTGGTGCAAGTGCTCCGCGAGATCTTCTTCCTGTAGTTGTCGCGGGGAGAGATTTATCGCCACTCGAGTTGTCGGCAGGCCCTTGTTGAGCCATTCGCGAATTTGCCGACACGATTCGTTCGCGACCCAATTGCCCACATCCACAATCAATCCGGTCTCTTCCAGAATGTCGATAAACTTGTCCGGAAACAGCAGGCCTTTCTCCGGATGCTGCCAGCGAATCAGAGCTTCAAAGCCGTATATGTTGCCGCTAATGAGATTGATCTGCGGCTGGTAGTAGAGAACAAATTCATCGCGCTTCAGCGCGTTACGAAGTTCACTTTCTGTAGAGAAACGGGTCGCCACATGTTCGGTCATGTGTTTGTTGAAATGCAGATACTTGTTGCGACCCAGCGCCTTGGCCTCGTACATGGCGATGTCGGCGTTTTGCAGTAGCTCCTGGCTGTTCTTGCCATCTTCCGGCGCTGATACAATCCCGATGCTGGCGGAGACGATCACTTCGTTGTGGTGCAATGCGATTGGGTGCCTGAGGGTTTGCAGAATATGCTCCGCCACAACGGAGTAGTCGTCGCGGTGTGCCATTGCCTCGAGGATAATGCAGAACTCGTCACCACCCAGTCGCGCAATAACATCGGTACTGCGTATGCAGGATTTGAGGCGTTGCGCCACGATGGTCAGCAACTCATCGCCGGCGTTGTGGCCCAGCGAGTCATTGATGCGCTTGAAGTTGTCGAGGTCGATAAACAGCAGCGAGAAGGGATCACCATTGAGATTTTCGCGTTCAAAGGCCTCCTGAATAAACTGCATAAAGGCACGTCGATTGGAGAGCTTGGTGAGGCTGTCGTACATGGCCATGTTGTGCAGCTTGCGGGCCTTCTTGTCGATGTCGATGCGCATCTCGGATAGTTGTTTACAGACTTCTTCTTCCGTGTCGTTGAGGACATCGATTTCATCTTTGAGCCAGTGGTTGGAGCGGTTGTTATTGAGCTGCTGCAAAGCTTCGGCAAAATTCTCGGTAATCATGAGAGGCATGATGCGTGACTGGTTTTTGAGTCGCGACATGGGGCGCCACATCACCACCAGGATCAGTGTGCAAAAGATAAAGATCCCTGAAAGCGCAGTGGTGACCAGGGCCTTTTGAGCATTTTCAATGATGGAGTAGCCGTCGGTGATATCCATCAAAATAATAAAGTGAATATCGCTGTCCGGGCCTGCGGGTGTGACAGTGATCTCGTAGGTCTTGGCGTTGCTGTGTACCCGCTGACTGTTTTTCAGGCTACTTTCGAAATCCGTCTGGGTTTCGAGCTGGGATATGATGTCCAGAGAGAACTCCGGATTGGTCATGAGTTTGATGGACCGATTCCAGCTCGACAGGTTGTAGAGCTGAATGGTGTCGCTCTGCGAAAGAGGAGCCAGCATACCGATCTCGGTGCCGGATGTCTTGTTGAAATCCAGTAGCAGGTCGGCAGTAGAGACTTCCAACTGTAT
Source organism: Cellvibrionaceae bacterium (assembly GCA_027012915.1). The sequence continues at coordinate 1,103 of JALUYN010000568.1, read as the reverse complement.
GTAATAGCTATTGCCGTCGGTATCGATAATGGGTGAAGCGATAATCTGGCGGCAGGAAATTTCGCAGTTGATGGTCCATTTGGGGGCGTTACCCAGTTTCAGCGGTTGGCTGGGAATGGGAGATTTTGATTGCCACAGCACGTCACCATCTGGGTTATAGAGGGTTATGCGCTCGGTGCCCCAGTTGAGTTGCAGACTGACCCAGTTTCTCTCCAGTGTATGAGCCAGAGGTGTCGCTGGCCTGGTTATGTCGGCACCGTTGCTCATACTCGGCAACAGATCTATCAACTGCAGGTTGTGTCGATAAGATTGCAACAGGCTGCCTGACAGCTGATTTTGAAGTTTTTGCAACGCCTGCTGTTGCTGCTGGTCGGCAAGCTTTTTCAGGTGGCCATTGTTGACGACAATTAGAAAGCCACTTAGCGCCAGCAAAATAATCAGAATCAGACTTACGGCTTTCCACTTGAGGCTGAGATACATGGTCTAAAACTGGTAGCTCACCTGGGCGGTGAACATATTCCAGTCCTTTTCTGTATCGCGCAGGTCGTTTTCGTTAATGGATACCGCGCCGGTGCCTTTTATGTCATGGATCTCGGCAGCAAACAGCCAGTGCTTGTCGTGATGGTAGCGAACTCCCAATGTAATGTCGTTGGAGTAAATATTATGGGCAGGCAGGCCGGTGCGGGCTTCGAAGCTCTTTCCGTCCTTATCGTCCGAATTGCGGTATAGGACATCGTGCCGCAAGAAGATCTCCCACCTGTGATTCATTTGGTATGCGGCTGAGACATAATAACCACTAGTGGCTCTAGTGGACTTGATGCCCGGGAAGAAGATTCCCTGGGATTTCAGGTCGAAATCTTGATACTCGGCTGTGAAGCGCCACTTTTCCCAATTAAACTCGGCGGAGTAGACATCCATTTCCAATGTGCTCTTGCCAGCAAAGCTGCCAGGATCCGGGTCAAAATCGTTGCGAATTTCAGTGTAGGTGTAGGCCAATCGCAATTTTCCGCCAAACGATTCCACCATTATGCGTGCGATATCTATTTCTTCATCTTCGACGGAGCCCGAGACACGAGGGCCGACGAACTCTTTTTCAGTGGCGT
>JALUYN010000567.1 GCA_027012915.1 Cellvibrionaceae bacterium | reverse complement strand
CATCAGCGAAATACTGGGACGGGGTCTTCAGCAAATAGCGTTTACCCTCGTTGAGTTTCTCGACCAAATACAGATGACTGCGAGTACCGGCATACACCACTTTCAGTACTTCAAAACCGTCGATTTTATTGCCCACTTCCATCACGGGAGGAATGGCAAGATCAGTCATCTGCCGATTGACTTCATCAATATCAGCACAAGGCAGACTATCGACTCGAACCAACAAGCAACTGAGATTGTCGTCACTACCGTTGGCCAGCGCCTTGTTTACCAGCGTCTCGGCCACGCCCTCCAGATCTTCTTCGGCATTTTCGAGCAACGCAATCAACTCCGGCTCTGCCAACCAGTCGTGCACACCATCGGTGGAGAACAGGTAGATATCATCCAGCTCCAGATCCTGCTGTTGATAGTCCACTTCGAGATGACTATCCATACCAAGCGCCCGGGACAAAAAGCTCTTGGTACCGAGGTGCTTATGACAATGATCGCGGGTCAATTGTTCCAGGCGCCCCTGGCGAAAACAGTAGACACGGCTGTCACCCACATGCAGCAGGTGCGCAGTGGTGGATTTAAACACCGCCGCACTGAAGGTGGTCACCCAGCCGTCGCGGTGGGTAATGTCAGCCTGATGGCTGTGGTGATGCAACCAGCTGTTGAGTGAGATCAGAACCCGTGCTGCGGATTCCTTAACACTCCAGGAATCAGGGGTACTGTAGTAGTCCTGAATAAACTGGGTAACCGCCGTCTGGCTGGCATTTTGGGCGTTGACGCTGCAACTGACTCCATCCGCCAAACAGGCCACCGCCCCTTTGTATTCCAACACCGACTGGGTCGCCCTGGTATGTACCGCAAAGGCATCCTGATTTTCAGGTTTAATGCCCTTGGTGCTATAGCCACCCACGGATATGTTCAACACCTCACTCGGCACCCTGTTCTCCTCGCAGAAATTGCTGGGAACCTCTGATCAAGCCAGAGCTGCCATAGGCTTGATCAGAGGTTCCCTCAATTAAAACAGGCCTGCCGGGTTTACCCAACAGGCCTGATCAAAAATCTCTGTATGCGTTGGGCCTGGTTTTTAGGCTTTGGCTACATCGATTAGCACTACACCACCGTCTTCACCAATTTCGGCAATCTGGCCGGTGGGCTCTTTGTAGAACAGCAGAGTAACAAAACCCAGTACCGCGGTACCGGCAATCACCATAAAGAAGGTGCTGTAATCCACCAAAGACAATACAGTCAGGTAAACCACTGCACCGACGTTGCCGTAGGCTCCTGTCATACCGGCGATCTGGCCAGTCATACGACGTTTGATCAGAGGTACTGCCGCGAATACCGCGCCCTCACCAGACTGCACGAAGAAAGAACAAGCCATGGCTGCAACCACCGCCAGCCAAATCGGCCAGGAGCTGTCTACCTGAGCCATCAGGAAGTAGCCTACCGCCAGACCCGCTGTCAGAATCAACAGAGTGGGCTTGCGACCGAACTTATCGGAAATCCAACCACCACCAGGACGCGACATCAAGTTCATAAAGGCGTAAGCAGAAGCCACCATACCCGCAACCACCGGGGTCAATTCAAAGGTATCTGAGAAAAACAGAGGCAGCATGGAAACTACCGCCAGTTCAGAACCAAAGGTGGCAAAGTACAATACATTCAGCACTGCGACCTGCTTGAAGCTGTAGCGGTGCAACTCGGGCACGTCTTCCTGGAAAACCGTTTTATTGACCTTCCATACCTGAGATACATCGTAGAAGTACACCAGAGTCAGGCCCACATAGATCGCATTGGTAGCGCTCTCGCTCAACAGACTGACGCCCGCAGGAGACAGCTTCCACGCCAGTAGAGCCAGAGCAGCGTACATGGGAATCTTCATCAGCAACAGGAAGAAGAAATCACCCTTGGAGGTTACTTCCATAGCGCCCAGAGTTTTAGGGCGGAAGTAAGTGGACCCCTTCGGAGTGTCCGTTACATTGTTGTAGTAGATAAAACCAAAGATCAGGCTCAGTACGCCAGTGACACCCATGGCATAGCGCCAGCCATCGTCACCACCAAACATCAGGGCAACAGTTGGCAAAGTAAACGCAGCAGCAGCGGAACCGAAGTTACCCCAACCACCGTAGATGCCTTCTGCGGTTCCCAGCTCATTGTGCGGGAACCACTCGGATACCATGCGAATACCGATTACAAAACCGGCACCAATCAGACCCAACGCGAAACGAGCAATCGCCGCCTGCACAAAGTTGTCGGCGACAGCGAACATAAAACACGGAATCGAACAAACAATCAGCAGCGCAGAGTAAACCAGACGCGGACCATATTTGTCTGTAAGCATACCGATCAATACCCGCGCCGGAATGGCGATGGATACGTTCAACAGCAGCAGGGTTTTGATTTCCTGAGTTGTGAGTCCCAGAGACTCTTTAACCGCACCCAGCAAGGGCGCGAAGTTAAACCACACCAGAAAGGTGATAAAAAAGGCCATCCAGCTTAAATGCAGGATTTTCATCTTCCCCGTAAAGGCGAAGAGATTGAATTTTTCTGAAGTGCTCATGCGACTTTGTCACCCGTATTAATATCAATTACTTCACCATCCACCAACAGTTGAATGGCACCTTCTTCGGCGCGAACCGAGAAGGTTTTCAAGCTAAGTTCTTCGTTGTCGAGGCACTCGCCTGTTTCCAGGTTGTAGCGCTCTTTGTACAACGGCGATGCGACGTACACGGCGTCACCGGTAGAACCAATCAAACCACGGGACATCACGTTGGCTTCACCCACAGGATCAAAATTGGACACGGCATACAAGGCCGCGCCATCCTGAGATTTAAAAATTGCAACTTGCTGGCCTTGGTGCAGAGCGCAGATACCTACACCCGGAGTTAAGTCACTCTCTTTACAAATAGTGTTCCAGTTACTCATGTCATAACTCCTTAATTAGCTAGCCACTTCAACGGCTTCAATGCGTTCTTGTTTGGTTGCAGGACGACGCTGCTCGCGCTCTTCGACGTACGCCAAGTTGCTGTCGGTCTCTTCGGAATTAATGAAGTGCTGGAAGCGCTTCAGTTTTTCCGGATTCTCGATGGTAGTCTTCCACTCACACTGGTAGTTGCTGATGTTGGCTTCCATTTCGGCTTCCAGCTCTTCACCCAGGCCCAGCTTGTCTTCAATAACCACTTCCTTCAGGTAGTCCAGGCCACCTTCAAGATTTTCCAGCCATACCGAAGTACGCTGCAGGCGATCGGCGGTTCGTACGTAGAACATCAGAATGCGGTCGACGTATTTGATCAATGTTTCGTTGTCGAGATCGGTGGCAAACAGATCACCGTGACGAGGACGCATGCCGCCGTTACCGCATACGTAGAGGTTCCAGCCGTTCTCGGTTGCGATTACGCCGATGTCCTTACACTGAGCTTCGGCACATTCACGAGTACAGCCAGATACTGCAAATTTGATTTTGTGCGGTGCACGTAAACCCTTGTAGCGATTTTCCAGATCAATGGCGAAGCCGACACTGTCGTTAACACCATAGCGACACCAGGTACTACCCACACAGGACTTAACGGTACGCAACGATTTACCGTAGGCGTGACCGGTTTCGAACCCGGCATCAATCAGCTTCTTCCAGATAGTTGGAAGCTCATGCAACTGTGCGCCGAACAGATCGATACGCTGGCCACCAGTGACCTTGGTGTAGAGATTAAATTCTTTGGCGACCTCACCGATGACGATCAGTTTTTCAGGGGTAATTTCACCGCCTGGAACACGCGGTACAACAGAATAGGTACCGTCTTTTTGCATATTGCCCAAGAAGATATCGTTGGTGTCCTGCAAGCTAATCAGCTTGTCATCCAGTACATAGTCGTTCCAGAAGGACGCCAGAATGGACCCTACGGCTGGCTTACACACCTCACAGCCTGAACCACCATTACCGTGGCTCTCCAGCAACTCTTCAAAAGTCTTGATCTTCTTAACACGCACGATGTCAGCCAACTCTTTACGGGAATAGGCAAAGTGCTCACAGATATCGGTTTTCACTTCGTAACCGAGGTTGGCCAACTCTGCGTCCAACACCTGCTTGGTCAGAGCAGCACAACCGCCACAACCTGTAGAGGCTTCAGTAGCGCTTTTGATACCGGCCATATCGGTACAGCCGTTGGCAATGGCCTCTTTGATATCTGCCTTGGTCACGTCGTAACAGGAACAGATCTGCGCGGTATCCGGCAAGGCATCCGCGCCCAAACCGGTTTCAGCACCGTCGGTGTTCGGCAGAATCAGAGCGGCTGGATTTTCTGGCAGATCCATATCGTTGAGCATCATCTGCAACAGACCGCCGTAAGCTTCAACATCACCCACTAGAACGGCACCCAATACTTTTTTGCCGTCAGCAGACACGATCAGTCGCTTGTACACCTGCTCAATTTCATCGTTGTAGGTGTAGGACTGAGCACCTTCGGTTTGGCCATGGGCGTCACCGATACTCGCAACGTCCACACCCAGCAACTTCAACTTGGTGCTCATGTCCGCACCCAGGAACATCTCTTTGTCATCACCAACAATATGCTTGGCAACTACTTTTGCCATGGTGTAGCCAGGGGCTACCAGACCAAAGATACGACCACCCCACAGAGCACATTCACCGATGGCGTAGATATCTTGAGCCGAAGTACGACAGTAGTTATCGACTTCAATACCGCCGCGCTCGCCCACATTTATATCGTGTTTACGTGCCAGTTCATCCTGAGGACGAATACCAGCAGAGAATACGATCATGTCAGTTTCAAGGAAAGAACCGTCGGCAAAGTTCATGCGATAGCGACACTCTTCACCTTTGACAATTTCAGTAGTGGCCTTCTCGGTGTGAACTTGAACACCCAGATCTTCAATTTTACGACGCAGTAATTTGCCGCCGCCTTCATCCAACTGCACTGCCATCAAGCGCGGAGCGAATTCAACCACGTGGGTTTCCAGGCCCGCAGCTTTCAGAGCGTTAGCGGCTTCCAGGCCCAGCAGTCCACCACCTACGACAACGCCCACCTTGCTTTCTTTAACAGAAGCGGAAATCATACCCAGGTCATCGATGGTACGATAAGTCAGACAATGCTCCTGATCGTTACCGGGAATCGGAGGCACAAACGGATAAGAACCGGTAGCCAGAACCAGTTTGTCATAAGCTTCCTTATGACCACACTCGGTAACTACGTATTTCTCTTCGGCATTGATTTCTACTACCTTGTCGCTGAGACGATAGGCAACACCTTTTTCCTGATAGTACTCGCGACTGGTCAGGGCCAGATCCGCAGCCGTGGAACCGGAAAAGTAGGCACTCAGGTGCACACGGTCATAGGCGAGACGAGACTCTTCAGAGCAGGTCACAATTTCAAAATCCTTGCCCTCCCCCTGCTCCAGCAGGTTGTCGATAAACTTATGGCCCACCATGCCGTTACCGACGACAACAATACGTTGCTTGCTCATAATCAATCCTCAGAGTTCTAAATTTTTAATCGATACTTTTTAAGTAATTTTTTGAAATAAAGTGTTTCTACTTGGCCGCTTATTACGTCATTGCCTCGCAAGCGCGATGACACACGTGGCGAAACTACGCCGACAGTTGCTGAATCTCGGGTTCGGATAAGTTCGAAAACCACTGCAGCTGCTCGGACAACTTCACGGTCTCGCCCACAACGATCAGCGCTGGTGACTTAATCGATTCACGTTCGACCAGCTCTGTCATTTCACTCAGTGCACCAACGATGGTGCGTTGCTGTGGGCAACAGCCGTTCTCAATAAAGGCAATAGGTGTCGCTGGATTCAGTCCGGCCTCGATCAGCTCGCTGCTGATCATGCCGGCCTTGCTCAGGCCCATATAAAACACCAAGGTATGGTTCAACCCCGCCAGAGCGCTCCAACTGACATTGAGATCTTTTTCCGCATGGGCGGTAACAAAGGTGCAGCCTTGAGACAGGCCGCGATGCGTGAGAGGAATACCAGCATAAGTAGTACAACCGGAAGCCGCCGTAATACCAGGCACCAACTCCACTTCGATACCGTCCTTTTTCAGGCGCAACATCTCTTCACTGCCGCGTCCAAACACCAGGGAATCACCACCTTTGAGGCGACACACATTCAGGCCCTGGCGCGCCTTCGTGACCAGCAACTCGTTCAACTGATCCTGGGGGATACTGTGGCGATCTTTAACCTTGCCCACGTAGATGGCCGGAGTCGACGCCGGAAACAGAGCACGAATATCTTCACTCACCAAGCGATCAAACAAGATCAGATCCGCCTGCTGAATCACTCGCAGTGCTTTAACAGTCAGCAGGTCTGGATCACCGGGTCCCGCGCCAACCAGACTGACCGTCCCTGGTCTACTGGCTGTCGGAGAGGAACACGTGTTGAAGTGAATCACTTCGGAAAAAGGAAGGTTTGTCGACATAGCGCTCTACCACCGCATAATTTGAAATCTGCTATGGATAGAGCAAAGACAGTGCCAGCCTTCACTTCCCACTCAAAAATAAATTTAAAAGCCTTTTACTATCAATAGGTTATGGCCACCCCCAAAATAAAAAGCACCACAAGAGAGCAGCGCTTCCAAAGCTTTACAACAACAAATTGCACCACTGTGGCGCACAAAACAAATATAAAGCCCAAAATCAAGCAAAAGGTTTTTATCTTTGGCTGCACCATTTTTGTGCAAGCACCAAGACATACACAAAGCAACCAACCTAACCCGCTGAAATATAAGAATATTTTACGAATATCTCGCCAGCTCAATGACGCAGCTTCGTATTGGCTCAGTAATTGCTCTAGCAACAGCAGCATTTAAAACCTTTGAAACAGTTCCTCTATATGGGAACCCGATAAAACACGGAGTCGTACCAGTGTCAGTTGATAGAAACTCCCCCTGGATTAAAACCACATGCGCCTATTGCGGCGTCGGCTGTGGAATAGAAGCCAAGCCCAACAGTAAAGGCCAACTGGATATTCGCGGAGACAAAGAGCATCCCGCCAACTATGGTCGCCTTTGCTCGAAAGGATTAGCCCTGGGGGAAACGGTGACCCACGAAGGTCGACTCTTGCACCCTAAGATTGGTGGAGTGCGCACGGACTGGGATAGCGCTCTGGATCACGTTGCCAAGAGCTTCAACGAAATTATTGCCGAGCATGGCCCCGACTCGGTAGCGTTCTATGTTTCAGGTCAGATCCTCACCGAGGATTATTATGTGGCCAATAAGCTGATGAAGGGTTTTATTGGTAGCGGCAATATCGACACCAATTCGCGCCTCTGCATGTCTTCCACTGTAGCGGGCCACCAACGCGCCTTTGGTACCGACACAGTGCCGGGCTGTTACGCCGACCTGGAACAGGCGGACATGATTGTTATCACCGGCTCCAACATGGCATGGTGTCATCCTGTTCTGTATCAGCGCGTGAAAGCCGCCAAACAACAGCGTCCAGAGCTATTTATCGTATCTGTTGACCCTCGCGTAACTGATACTTGTGAAATCGCGGATCTGCACCTGCCTATTCAACCAGGCAGCGATGTTGCGCTGTTCAATGGATTGTTGAGTCATCTTCACGACAGTGGAGCCCTGAACAACGATTTCATTACGCAGCACACTGAACACTTTGAAGACGCTCTTGCGCAAGCACAAGAGGATCTTCAGCGGCTCGGCTCGCTGGCAGAAGTCCTCGGCGTTAGCGCAGCGGACCTGGATACTTTTTACAAGCGCTTTTCCGATACAGAAAAAGTCGTCACTCTGTTTTCCCAAGGAGTCAATCAATCCTCCCGGGGCTCCGATAAGGTTAACAGTATTCTCAACTGCCACTTGGCAACCGGTCGTATCGGCAAACCCGGTAGCGGTCCGTTTTCGTTAACCGGGCAACCCAACGCCATGGGTGGACGGGAAGTTGGTGGACTGGCCAGTACCCTGGCTGTGCACATGCCCTTTGGTGATGATCGCAGCCATCAGCTGGTCAGCGAATTTTGGGAAACAGATCGTCTTACTCAGAAACCCGGTCTCAAAGCCATTGATCTGTTCGACGCCATCGACTCGGGTCAGGTAAAAGCCGTTTGGATTATGGCCACCAACCCTGTGGTCAGCTTGCCTGATGCGGACAAAATCAAGCATGCCCTCAATAAATGTCCGCTGGTGGTGGTTTCCGATTGTATTGCTGACACCGACACCACCCGCTGCGCTGATGTCCTATTGCCCGCTCAAGGCTGGAGTGAAAAATCCGGAACCGTAACCAATTCCGAGCGCCGCATCTCCCGACAGCGCCGCTTGCTGCCCTCGCCCGGTGAAGCGAAACCGGACTGGTGGATAATGAGTGAAGTGGCCAAACGCATGGGCTTCGACCAAGCCTTTAACTATCTCCATGAAGGCGAAGTGTTCCGCGAGTACGCCATGATGACGCAACTGGATAACATC
>JALUYN010000566.1 GCA_027012915.1 Cellvibrionaceae bacterium | reverse complement strand
TCCGGTGGTTTTCTATTGCTGGTCATGGGGTTGTACCCAACCATTATTCAGGCGATAAGTGAACTTAATGTTTCTCTATTAAGTGTGTTTGCACTGGGCTGCGGACTGGGGCTATTGGCCTTTTCTCATGTTCTGGGGTGGCTGCTGAGTCGCTTTCACGATGCCACTATGGCTCTGCTGACGGGCTTCTTATTGGGATCACTGCTAATGTTGTGGCCATGGCGTATTACTCTAGAGTCTGTGATGGATCGCCATGGGGATATGCGACCATTGGTACAGGAAGTCACCACGCCCTGGCGGTTTGAATTGATTACAGGGTTGCCCTCGCACTGGGGAGGCGCCGTGCTTCTATTTTCCGTGGGCTTGGGGTTGGTGTTGTGGCTGGAGGGAGGTATGTCCTCCGGAAAAGTGGCTGGAAGCGAAAGGAAGTAATTCTCATTTAAAAAGGCTGTTTGAGAGATAAAACTTCGGAATTCATTGGCAAAATAAAATATTAGTCTTTGCTAAAGAATATTTGCTTATTAAAAGTTGGGTTTTATGTCTGGTTTTTATATAAATTAAAGCCAGAATCAGTTTTGGGGAGGGGGCAAGCAGCGTGACTGTGGCCCAGAAGGGGAAATGGCGCATATTTAGGGTGTTCAATATTTTGAACGTTCTGGTGTTGCTGACTGCTTGCGCAGGCCCTTACCAGGGAGCTCCGGTTTCCGATCGGGCGAACCCCGCTTCCAATAAACTGACCCGCCACGTGGTATCCCGGGGAGAAACATTGTTCTCCATTGCCTGGCGTTATGGGCAGGACTACAAAGTGCTGGCGCGCAACAATGGCATTGCCAGGCCCTACACGATTTACCCTGGCCAGGTTATTCACCTCAAGGGGCGTTATGCTAAATCCCCTGCAAAAACCAAGGCTTCTGTTGCGAAACCCAAAGTTCAATCGGGTCGTTCAAAAAGCACAACAAGTACTCGCCCCAAGCCAACAAAATCCTTGCAGCATAATGAGCCGCTTAAGTGGCGATGGCCTGCAAAGGGCAAAGTTATTGCAACATTTTCATCCCGCAACCCGTTAAATAAAGGTGTTGATATTGCCGGTAAATTGGGGGAGCCTGTAGTTGCAGCCGGATCTGGAGTCGTTGTTTACGCCGGGAGTGGCTTGAGAGGTTACGGCAATCTCTTGATTATCAAGCACAGTGAAACATTCCTCAGTGCTTACGCGCATAACCGCAAACTTCTTGTTAAAGAGGGGCAAGCGGTTAAAGCTGGTCAAAAAATTGCCGAAATGGGTTCAAGTGGCACCGACAGAAACAAGTTGCACTTCGAAATTCGTAAGGAGGGTAAACCTGTGAATCCGATGGGATATCTACCAAAGCGTACATAACACACGGCTCAATCCTTAAAAACCGATAGCGAAATTTAATACAACTCACCTAAAACAAAGACTGTAAAACTAACCAAACCAAAAAAGCAAAGCTCAAAAAGTTCGACAATAAAAATAAATGTGGGCCAGACCCACGCGAAGTAACAATAAAAAGTCCAAGGGGATAAAGGGGGAGTACTTCAATATACGGCGAGACCGTTGTTGGGTGCTGCAACCGAATACCATACTAACGGGGCAAGAGCATGGCTATACAAGAAGCAAAAGACTATTCAGAAGACTCTCAAGAGGTAGTGCTGGCAGGACTCGATTCCTTTGATAGCACGCAGGGTTTGAGCCTCGAAGAGGGGGCGCCGGAAGAGAGCATCAAGGCGCGCACCCGCAAACCCGCCACGGCGGATGTCGACAAATTTCATAAGAATCTCGATGCCACTCAGTTGTATCTCAATGAGATAGGCTTCTCTCCACTGCTGACCGCCGAAGAGGAAGTATATTTCTCGCGTAAATCTTTGCGCGGTTGTGAAGCGTCCAGAAAGCGTATGATCGAGAGCAATCTGCGCTTGGTGGTCAAGATCGCTCGCCGCTACGTCAATCGTGGTCTGGCGCTGCTGGATCTGATTGAAGAGGGTAATCTCGGATTGATTCGTGCGGTGGAGAAGTTTGATCCTGAGCGCGGTTTCCGCTTCTCAACCTATGCGACCTGGTGGATTCGTCAGACCATAGAGCGCGCCATCATGAACCAGACGCGCACTATCCGTTTGCCAATTCACGTAGTGAAAGAACTGAATGTTTATTTACGGGCAGCCCGGGAATTAGCGCAAAAGCTGGATCACGAGCCCACCCCGGAAGATATTGCCTTTTTGCTGGATAAGCCGGTTGAAGATGTTCAGCGTATGCTTGGCCTAAATGAGCGCGTAGCTTCTATGGATGTACCTATCGGTCCATCGGCCGATCGCACTCTGGCCGACACAGTGCCGGATCAACATGTCTCAGATCCCGCAGCTTTGTTGCAGGACAGTGATCTGAGTGACAGCATCGATGGCTGGCTTACCGAGCTCACAGAAAAGCAGCGTGAAGTGGTAACCCGTCGTTTTGGTTTGCGCGGTTATGAGATGAGCACTCTTGAAGAGGTCGGTCGCGAGATCGGTTTGACCCGGGAGCGGGTTCGTCAGATTCAAGTAGAGGCTCTGAAGCGTCTGCGCGATATTCTGGAAAAGCAGGGTCTAAGTGGTGAATCTCTGTTTGGGCAGGTATAGCATTAGTTGAATTTGAGAATCATTCACAAATTTATTGGAAATAAAAAAAGCCGTGCCATTTCTGGCGCGGCTTTTTTATTGCAATCGACAGCAGTCGGATAGAGAGACAGCTGTCAGATCGTGGGTGGCACTATGGCCAGTAGCGACGACAACTGCCTGAGCGCGATTAGCGCTCCAAGTATTGCAGCTTGTTCTCAACGCCGTCCCACTGCTCGTGATCGGGCAGAGCGTCTTTCTTCTCGGTGATGTTGGGCCATACTTCCGCCAACTCGGCGTTCAGTTCAACGTAGACTTCCTGCCCTTCAGGCACTTCGTCTTCAGAGAAGATTGCGTCAACGGGGCACTCTGGCTCACACAGGGCACAGTCGATGCACTCGTCTGGGTGAATAACCAGGAAGTTAGGGCCTTCGTAAAAGCAGTCAACCGGACAAACTTCAACGCAGTCGGTGTGCTTACACTTAACGCAATTGTCAGCAACGATAAAAGTCATGCTGTAGCTCCACAAATATTTTCTGAGTCATTATAAATCGGCGCACATTCTATCAGCTTCGCAGCGCCTGTACACAATGCATTTACGACATAGAATGTGCGGATTTCGCAGTTCAGGTGTACATATGACGATGAGACTGCGAGTTTTAGTGTTCTTTTTTGGAACCGTGAATTTACAGCAGCTTTTTCAGCTCGTAAAGGGTTTGCAGCGCCTGCAGCGGGGTTAGGTTGTCTGGTGACAGGTTCTTGAGTTCTTCAACGGCCGGGTGTGGCTGGTTTGCGTCAAACAGTTCTCCCTGAAAGGGGTCTTCGATAGCCGCCTGCTGCTTTGCTGGCTCGGGTACTGGTGTTGGTGCAGCGGGGGAGGATGCCGATGGAGCCTGCGCAGCATCTTGTTCCAACTGATCCAGTTTGCCCTGTGCTTGTGCCACAACCTGCTGTGGTATGCCCGCCAACTTGGCCACCTGAAGACCGTAACTCTTGCTGGCAGGGCCCTCTTGGATATTGTGGAGGAAGACAATATTGTCGTTGTGCTCTGTCGCATCCAGGTGCACATTGGCTACACAGTTATGGCTCTCGGGTAGCTCGGTGATTTCGAAGTAGTGTGTGGCAAACAGGGTGAAGGCTTTCACCTGAGTGGCCAGCTGAGTGGCGCAGGCCCAGGCCAGGGACAAACCGTCAAAGGTGCTGGTGCCGCGGCCGATCTCATCCATCAATACCAGGCTCTTATCGGTGGCATTGTTGAGGATGTTTGCCGTTTCGGTCATTTCCACCATAAAGGTTGAACGTCCCCCTGCCAGATCGTCTGACGAGCCGATACGGGTGAAGATGCGATCTACCATGCCGATGGAGCTCTCGGCTGCCGGCACAAAGCTACCTATATGGGCCAGAAGAGTAATCAGCGCTGACTGGCGCATATAAGTCGATTTACCACCCATGTTGGGACCGGTGACAATCAGCATCTTGCGATCCGCATTGAACACCAAATCGTTGGGGACAAAGGGGTGGTCTGAAACCTGTTCCACTACAGGGTGGCGGCCGCCTTTGTAGGTAATGCCGGGGGCCTCGGTCAGTGTTGGACGGGTCAGGTTCAAACCCTCGGCGCGCTCGGTGAGATTGGCCAGAACGTCCAGCTCGGAAACTGCAGCGGCAGCATCCTGTAGTGGCAGCAAGTCCTGATTCAGGCGCTCGACGATTTCGTCGTAGAGGGCTTTTTCTCGCGTCAGCGCTCGGCTCTTGGCCGACAGCGCCTTGTCTTCAAATTCTTTCAGTTCCGGTGTGATAAAGCGCTCGGCATTTTTGAGGGTTTGCCGTCTGATGTACTCGGCCGGAGCCTGTTCTGACTGGGCTCGGCTGATTTCGATATAGTAGCCGTGAACCCGGTTATAACCGACTTTCAGCGTACTGATGCCGGTGCGCTCTTTCTCTCGAGTTTCCAGGTCGACAAGGAATTGACCAGCGTTCGTGCTGATATTGCGCAGCTCGTCCAGCTCTTTGTCGTAGCCCTCGGCAATAACACCGCCGTCGCGAATCACCACCGGTGGGTTTTCAATAATGGCGCGGCCGAGTAAGTCTTCCAGTTCCGGGAAGGTGCCAATGTTCTTTGCCAGTTGGATCAATCGCGGCGCCTGGGCGTTCTCCAGTTCGGATTGCAACTGAGGGTAAGAGGCGAGACTGCTGTAGAGTCGCGACAGATCTCTGGGACGGGCTGAACGCAATGCAACTCGGCCCAGGATGCGCTCGAGGTCGCCGATTTGTTTGAGGATCTGGTGCACTGGTTCAAAGTGGTAGTTCTGCTGCAATTCGGCAATGGCTTCCTGACGATTGTTCAGGGTATTGAGATCCCGCAGCGGGCGATTCAGCCAGCGGCGCAGTAGTCGAGAGCCCATGGCGGTGGCGCACCGATTGAGAATATCAAACAGGGTATTGTCTTCGCCGCCATTGAGGTTGGTGTCAATTTCCAGGTTGCGACGCGTAGCTGCGTCCATTGCCACCGCTTCGTCGCGGTTTTCACTGGTGATGGAGTTGATATGCGGCAGAGCCGTGCGCTGGGTCTCCTGCGTGTAGGAGAGCAGACAACCGGCTGCGGCCAGTGCGACATGTAAGTGATCGCAGCCAAATCCGGCCAGATCCTGGGTGCCAAATTGTTGGGTCAACAGGCGTTCTGCGGTTTCCAGTTCGAACTCCCAGGGCGCACGACGGCGCAATCCCCGTCGCTTCTCAATAATTTCAGGGCTGCTCAAATCCTCAGGAATTAGCAGCTCAGCAGGATGCAGGCGTTGCAGTTCACCGAGGACGGCGTCCAGCCCTTGAACTTCCAATACCTGAAAACGACCGGAGCCAATATCTAAAGTCGCCAGACCAAACGTGTCCTCTATAACATTCAGAGCGACCAACAGATTGTCTCGAGACTCATCGAGAAGAGATTCGTCGCTAATGGTACCTGGGGTCACGATGCGCACAACCTTGCGCTCTACAGGGCCCTTGCTGGTAGCGGGGTCGCCAATCTGCTCACAGATAGCTACCGATTCTCCCAAGCGCACTAGCTTTGCCAGGTAGCCGTCCGCCGCGTGAAACGGAATACCCGCCATGGGAATGGGTTCGCCGCCGGATTTACCGCGAGCGGTGAGAGTTACATCCAACAGGTCCGAGGCTTTTTTGGCATCGTCGTAGAACATCTCGTAGAAATCGCCCATGCGGTAAAACACCAGCTCGTGCGGGTGCTCTGCTTTGATCTTCAGGTACTGTTGCATCATGGGTGTGTGCTGGACTTTTTCTGTCTTATCTTTCAATGTCTTATATCTCTAAAAGTCTTTGTGGAACAATGTGTTGCAAAGTTCTATTGTAATCCTGTGTAAACCCAGCATATTGTGAATCAATCTAAAACAATGCGCTTTGTGCAGGTAGTTGTACAGGTTGTTAGGTGTCCTTTCTACTGAGTTCAGAAAACCTGCACAAGTAAATCAAAAAGCCTTTAAGCCGCTGCAACGGTACCAAGTCCAGCCACGACGATATTTAGGAATATCCAAATGGCAGCGAGAGATTCTAGCAAAGCCTTATCCACTCTTACACTGAATGCGCTCAAACCTGGGCAGGGGAGGGAGAACGATTTTTTAGAAGGGGCGCTCACCAAGGCGGGATTGCTGAGCGAAAAACGATGATCGACCGCACACACAAGTTGTCCATTACGAGACAAGCCAAGTTGTTGTCTATCAGTCGCGGTAGCGTCTATTACAAACCAAAGCCCGTCAGCCCCGAAACACAGACCTTGATGAACCGCATTGACCGTCTCCATCTGGATTATCCCTTTGCAGGCAGCCGTATGCTTCGAGACCTGCTGTGCCGTGAGGGGCTCGAGGTAGGCCGTAAGCGCGTTGCTAGCTTGATGAAGGTGATGGGTATCGAAGCCTTATATCGCAAGCCAAAGACGACACAGCGACACCCTGGGCACAAGGTTTACCCGTACCTGCTTCGAAAACTGGCGGTCACACGAGCTAATCAGGTCTGGGCGATGGATATCACGTATATCCCTATGGCCCGTGGCTTTGTGTACTTGGCTGCAGTAGTTGACTGGTACTCCCGTCGAGTGCTGAGCTGGAAGCTCTCAACTACTATGGATGTTCACTTCTGTCTTGATGCTGCTGAAGAAGCCTTGGCAAAACATGGAGCTCCGGAGATTATCAACACCGATCAGGGCAGCCAGTTCACTACCTTGGCTTTCACTGAAATGCTAAAAGAAAACAACATCCGCATCAGCATGGATGGGAAAGGTTGCTGGCGCGACAACGTGTTTGTTGAAAGAATCTGGCGCTCTGTGAAATACGAAGAAGTTTACCTGCACGCATACGACACCGTGTCAGCAGCAAGATCAGGACTGGATCGTTACTTGCGCTTTTACAACAGCCGGCGCCCACACTCCAACCTTGACCGGAAAACACCGGATGAGGTTTACTTCAATCATCCACCGCTATCCCTGGTGGCTTAATCCCAGGCAGAGATCCACTTATAGAATCGGGATTAGCTGTTCAAGGGAATGGGGCCAGCTCTGATTCGTGAAGGATCGGAAGAATGATGTCTGCTTTGCGCTGGTAAATTCCGTTGCTAAAGATTTCTTAGGGTGTTCAATTGGTGAGTACTTTACTTGCCTCTTGGATAATTATACTTTTTATAATATCAGCGCCAGGAAAAGAGACTGTATTGCTTCTAAATGCTAAACCAATAATTTCTTCTGGAAACCCAAAGTCGAAGTCTAAAGAAGTTATATTTCTTCCCCAGCCAGGGTTTTTTGTTAAAGCGGTAGATGCTATCCCAATGTGATCAGTGTTACGTATAATATCGGAAAAGTAAGCAATGGAATTAACCTCAATAGAGGGCTGGGGAGGTGGAATCCCAGCGTCTAAAAAAGTACGGCTTACGCGCTCCCTGTGCTGGGCCGGAAATTTTCCCATAACCCAAGGATATTTATAAAGAGTTTCAAGGGTTAATTTGATTTCATCAAGTAGTGGATGGCCATTTCTGACAACAAGATTTGTGTGGGTTTTTAGTAGAGGTATAAATTCTAGTCCAGGTATAGATTCTGAGAGTGATAGTACGACAGCATAGTCAATGTCACCTTGTGTCAGTGAGGGAAGCAAACCCGATGTAGAGTCAGCCGTCAGTCTTAATATTAATTCAGGGTGAGTTGATGTGACAATTTGAGAAAGGTGGGAGATGAAGTTCGATGCTGTAGGAATTACTCCAACGCTGACCATACCCTTTATCTTTCCTCTCATGGCATCGATTTCAATCGTAGCCTGTTTTAGTTGTCTTTCTACTAGCTTAGCATATCGAAATAAGACATCTCCGTAAGGCGTAGGGGTAACGCCTCTAGGGCGGCGTTCAAGTATTTGAACGCCAAGATCACTCTCAAGCTTCTGTATCGCACGGCTTAGTGCTGGTTGTGAAATGTGACATGCCTCAGCGGCGGCATGAATTGATTTGTGTTCTACGCAGGCGACGAAGTAACTATAAGCTTTGAAATTAATTGATTGGGTAACCATCCGAATGCCTATGGTTGTTACAAACGAAGAAACTATTAATGTGTTGTAATTCAGAAGTGTCGATGTTTGCAGGGTTAACAACAACCCCTGTTCCTTCGAAGACTAGGGCCTGTTCACACTAATTAGCCTATCAGCAATCAATGAGAAGTTGATAAAGAACCTGAATACGACATCAAGTTTATCAAAACGGCTAAAATGTAGTAATTCAGACTTGATCTGACAGTTACCGATTTTTTATGAAGGTGTCTGTCAGGTCAGGTTCAGTTTACAAACTTTTCCTTCCAGATCTTTTTGC
>JALUYN010000565.1 GCA_027012915.1 Cellvibrionaceae bacterium | reverse complement strand
GTGATCGAGGACCGTTTTAATGAAGACTTCTTCGACATCATCGATAGTTTGAACGGAGAGGACGCCGCCCGAAGTTTGAAAGAGTGGCAAGCCGTGCGCAAAGCCGCTAAGAAGCCCGCCAGATTGCTCTAGCTCCAAAACGCAGGGCAATAAAAAAGCCGTTACTCTCAAGTAACGGCTTTTTCTATGAGAACTGTCAAAGTGACTGATTTTAATCGAGCAGCGCTTCCACATCGGATTCAATGTTCACCGCGGCATCCAGTTGATCCAACACCTCGGCCAGATTAAGGCCTGCGGCCTGCGCGACATCATTGGGGAATTCCTTGATGATATCGGGCAACGGTTTTTCCGCCAGCCGCGCCTCTTTTACATAGCGCGCCAGATACAGATAGCAGGCCAATTGTGAGGGAGACTCCTGATCCAAAGGCGCGCCCTGCTGTGCAATCGCGTCAATTACCGACGGAGGGAATTTCCACATCTGTGCCACCTTGGCGCCAACGTCTTCAGAAGTAAAGCCCCAGGCATCGTACTCAAGTAACGCTTTGTCACCACCGTTTGAGACAACACGGGCAATTTCCTGTGCTTTCTCATGCAGCAAAATGTTGACCATCAAATCGCCAATATTAGAGATCATGCCGCAAGTAAACGCAGTACCCTGATCCTGCCCTACCTGCTGAGCAAACCAGCGGGAGACTTCAGCCACAGTGAAACTTTCGCGCCAAAAACTCTTGAGATCAAAACCCTCTGGAGCTTTGAACGTCGAAACAAAGCCACTGGCCAGAACCAGCGTTCTCAAGGCGTCAAACCCTAAGCGCACCGCCGCCTCGTTGATGGAACCAATTTCTCTGTTGCCGCCGTAGCGTGCCGAATTGGCCAATCTCAGGACTTTCGCTGACAGGACTTGATCCAGGCTGATCTTTTTGGCGATATCGTCCATATCGAAATCATCATTTTGAAAGCTTTGGATTAATTCCTGAACCACCTTGGGGATACTTGGCAGCTCTTGTGCCTTGGAAAAAATTTCATCCAAATTCACGTGTTTACTCCTTCCTGTTTAATGGTACTTATCAGGATAGAAGAAGAAAAAAAAAGAGCGAATCGGCAAACAATAACCGACGCTTTTTTGATCAAAATACGAGCAGACTGTAGAAACGGCAAGCTCTTCTATGGACCTGTGCGACTCCAAGCACGGAACTCGACATTCCTGCGCACGCAGGAATTTCTTAGGTACGGAGTTACGGAGGGAGATCCCGGATCGAGTCCGGGATGACGGTTTGCTTTTTTGTAGAGAGGTATTCCCGCCCCAACACCCGTCATTTCTGCGCACGCAGGAACCTTTGGGGTACGTAGTAACGGAGGGAGATCCCGGATCAAGTCCGGGATGACGGTGTGCTTTTTTTGTGGAAAGGTATTCCCGCCCCAATACTCGTCATTCCTGCGTAAGCAGGAATCTCTTGAATACGGAGGGCGGCGGGAGATCCCGGGTCACGCCCGGGTTGAGGGCTGCGCCGTCACTTTTTGTTGAAATCCAGCATTCGCTGCAGTGGCTTCATGGCACGCTCAGCCAAACCGGGATCCACAAAAATCTCATTGGCAGCCGCAACCTTCTCATCCTTCAGTGCGGCGGCGACGTTGTCCAAAGCATTCATGGCCATCCAAGGGCAGTTGGCACAGCTGCGACAGGTGGCGCCATTACCGGCTGTAGGAGCAATATGAAACTCCTTGTCCGGACACAATTGCTGCATTTTGTAGAAAATGCCCTGATCGGTGGCCACGATAAACTGCTGGTTATCCAGCTCCTGAGCCGCCTTGATCAGTTGCGAAGTAGAACCGGCCACATCCGCCAGCGCTACCACATTGTCAGGAGATTCCGGGTGCACCAGTACAGCTGCATCGGGATAGAGGACTTTCAGATCCTCAATACCCTTGGCTTTAAACTCTTCGTGAACAATACAGGCACCATCCCAGAGCAGCACATCAGCACCGGTCTGTTTCTGCACATAAGTACCCAAGTGCTTGTCCGGGGCCCACAGAATCTTCTCGCCCTGGCGATCCAAATGCTCGACAACTTGCAGCGCGATACTGGAGGTTACCACCCAGTCAGCACGCGCTTTCACGGCTGCCGAGGTATTGGCGTACACCACCACGGTACGATCCGGATGCTGATCACAGAAATCGGAGAAGGCCTTGGGTTCGCAGCCAATATCCAATGAACAGGTCGCCTCGATGGTAGGCATCAATACACGTTTTTCCGGGGTCAGAATCTTCGCGGTTTCACCCATGAATTTTACACCGGCCACCAGCAAGGTAGTGGCGGGGTGCTCTTTGCCGAAGCGGGCCATTTCCAGAGAATCGGAAACACAGCCACCGGTCTCTTCGGCCAAGGCCTGAATGACCGGATCGGTATAGTAGTGCGCGACCAGAACCGCGTCTTTTTCAATCAGTAATTGCTTGATCTCAGCTTTATAGGCCTCGACCTCCTCTTCCGACATAACATCGGAATGTACCGTCGCCAGATGCTCTCGGACGATCTCCTGAGGATCTCTCAGGTCAGTACTTTGCATTACAGGTGTTGAAGGTGTCGGGGTTTCCACGTCACTCATGGGGATAGATCACTCATGGGTTATTCAGATTAATCGGCCAATTCTACCACACAGTGGCCAACAAATGGCTAGCCTGCATGTTGCACCGGTACATGCCCACTTCAGCTCTATGGCTCTAGCCTGCAAGATTTTTCAGTGATCGGACTTGTACAAATTGCTAACTGTGACATTTGCCGGCTAGCGGGGCTGCTCAGGGGCGCCAAATCTCAAAAATCGACAAAGCGCAGCATCTGCTCCGGGCAGTCGTGAAAATGGCGTTTGTGTTCGACTTTAAAAGATTCAGGCATACGCTGCTCACGGCTGGCATAACAGGCATTGGCCGGATGGCCTGCCTGCTGCGCTTGAATGCCCACCATGTTCTTAAAATTGATAATGCGCGAGGTAGAGACAAAGCACGCCATCTGCAGGATAAAGCTGCGCAACAACGTCTCCTTATCCAGATTCCTCACCGCCCAGACAGTAAATCCCCTCATAGGCGTCGCACCGTCGAAGCGTTCTGGCTCAATCAGAGTGCGATCTTTCATCTTCCATAACAGCACCTCATCACCGTTCTCGCGGAGCGTTACGCTCTGAACACCAGTATTAGGGGCCGGATCGGTAACCTGTGATTCATACAAGATGGAAGCGGGAACTTGCCCGAGAAGACAACGATAGCTGTGAATAATCATTAAGGCGCAGAGGTCGTGAATATGAGTGCATTGTTCCAGCGAAGGGGTAAAACGTTTAACTTCTACCAGATCGTCTGACAGCGGACACCCCACCATCTGTTTGATAACCTCAATGGACCCCGGACAGGTAGTCGTCGGGTAACGTTCCCAGTGGGCGGCAACTGCAGTCACAACCTTGCCATCGTGCTGCATTTCCACACTGAAGGCGTGACAATCGTCTTCCACTGCACCGCGCACCAAAGTATCGCTGCACTCCATTTTAATATGGCGGCGAAAACTGCTGCTGCCAAAAGTGGGATCACGATATTCCTCGGGAATGGACTTCATAAACTGTATACACCGAACTTGATAAGCTCTTGATTATAAATCCCAAGCGTCTCGGAAACTATAGACGCTTTGCATCAATTGCCAGTGAAATTCGGCTCACGCTTTTCGAAAAATGCCGTAACGGCTTCTTTGAAGTCCTCGCTTTGAACCGCCAGCAAATACTGATCACGATCCATAAAACTGGTGGCGTGACTCAATGCGTTGGCGGTAGCCTTTACCGCGGATTTTGTCATTTTTACCGACAACGGCGGCAGCTTGCCAATGCGCTCGGCAAACGCTGTGGCTTCTCGCAAAGCCGCACCGTCTTCAACCAACTGCTCCACCAGACCCCAATCCAGTGCTTCGCGGGCCTGCACCTTGTCACACAGAGTGACGAACTGCTGGGTACGAGCCGGGCCAATTTGAGCCACGAGACGCGGAATGCTGTTCCAGCTCATATTCATACCCAACGCCACCTCCGGCAGCCGCATGAATCCGCCATTGGCCATAATCCGGTAGTCCATCGACAACGCCAGCGCGACGCCACCCCCAATGCAGTAACCCTCAATGGCCATAACGGTGTAGGCTTCGATATCCTCCCAGGCTTTGCACATATCCGGACCAACCTTCATAGTGTGGCGCAGTTCGATCAGGCTTGCCGAGGGGTCCATCATACTGGTGTCGGATAAATCCGCTCCGGCGGAGAAGTTATCCCCCGCACCGTGCAGAATAACCGCCATAAGCTCGGGGCGTTGCTGCAGTTCCAATGCTGTATCACGCAGTTCCATCATCACTTGGCGAGACAGAGCGTTGCGGCCATCCCCGCGATCCAATTTAACCGTCGCAATGTTTCCTTGAATATCGGTTGATACAAACTGCATTTGCTCTCTCCTGGCATCGCTCGCCACTTTTTATTATGTCGTAAACACCCCGGTATCAGTCGTCAAATGATAAACCCATGTGTCATGTTTCCGGTATTCTTTCACGAAAACTCATGCACACTATAGCGAAGAAGTTTCATCCTTATGGACATAAAACGAATACAACTGCACAGCGACGGTTTGACCTTTAGTGCTCTGGAAGCCGGGAAAGGGACACCGGTATTTCTGCTGCATGGTTTTCCCGACACGCCCAAAACCTGGGAGGCTCAAATCCCGGCTCTGGCCGCCGCCGGCTATCGCGTCATTGCTCCTACCTGTCGCGGCTATGAAGTCAGTTCGCAACCGTTAAACAATAGTTATCATCAGCTCGACCTAGGGCGTGATCTACTCAACTGGATGGACAATCTGGGTATAGAAAAAGCACACTTGGTCGGTCATGACTGGGGCTCAAGCATTGCTCAAACTGCAGCTTTATTGGCTCCTCAACGGTTTTACTCGCTGACCATCATGGCGGTTCCTACAGTGCGTCGTTTTTTCGAAAACACACTATTGACGCCCAAACAACTGCGCAATTCCTGGTATATGGGGTTCTTTCAGTTGCGCTGGATTGCCGATCTCAAAATCAAACAGAATGACTATGCATTTTTGGAGCGACTTTGGAAAGATTGGTCACCTTCGCTAGAACCTGCACCTGATGCTCTATCAGATCTAAAGCACACGTTTTCCAAGCCCGGGGTTATCAAGGCGTCGCTCAGCTACTACCGCCAGGCGTTGAATATTTTTTCGAGAGAATTCAGAGAACATCAACGTCTGTTCCGCTCGCCTTTTCAACTTCCTGTAATGGCAGTCTCCGGCAAAGAAGATGGCTGCATCGATCACAACGTGTTTCTGAAAAGCATAAAGCAGGATGACTTTGCCAGGGGTGTTGTCATCCGTGAAATTGAGAATGCCGGTCACTTTATGAATCAGGAGCAACCGGAGAAAATCAACGACCTACTGCTCGAGTGGTTTAATAAACACTCGATGTAGCTCGACAGATTGAAGTCGGCGATACCTGGCGTTAAAACCATCAGGGTTTATTGACACGATATACCAGCAGATAGATTACCGGCAGAATTACTAGCGTCAGTACCGTTGCGAAACTAAGACCAAAAATGAAGGTGATGGCCTGAGACGCAAAAAAAGCATCGGTAACCAGCGGTAACATTCCCAAGACCGTAGTGGCCGCCGCCATGGAGACCGGGCGCACCCGACTGATGGCACTGTCCCGCACAGCATCGAATGTATCTCGGCCTTCGCTCAATTCCAGCGCAATCTGATCCACCAAAACGATGCCGTTCTTGAGCACCATTCCGATCAAACTCAACATTCCCAACAACGCAAAGAAAGTCAGCGGCATATTCGTCAGCAACAAACCGAATGCCACACCGATCACCAACAAGGGCACCGTCATCCAGATCACCAACGACTGGCGAAACGAATTGAATAACAGCACAGTCAAGATAAACATCGTCAAAAGAGCCAAAGGCAATTTGCCAAACGCGCCCTTCAGTGAACGTTGCTGTTGCTCGTACTCACCTCCCCAACTCAGGCTGTAACCTGGGGGCAAGGGAATGGCTTCCACTTGCGGCCGAATACGCTGAAACAACTGCTCTGCGGTTTGCCCACTGAAGAAATCATGGTTTGCACCGACAGTGAGCGTACGCTGACGATCGCGACGTCGAATCAACGTGTCATTCCACTGCAAATCGACGCGATTGATGACCTGTTGAATAGGAACATAGGATCTTAGTGTAGGACTCCACAGGCGCAGATTTGTCACCCGTTCAAAGTTGACCCGCTCCTCTTCGGGCAAGCGAATGACGATCGGTAGTTTGCGCGCACCATCGCGATACAGCCCCACCGCTGCACCGGCGAAGGCGAAGCGCAGCGTTAATGACAACTCTTCATTACTGATCCCAAGGCGTCTTGCCTCAGCTTCATTCACTACCGGCACCAGCTCCTTGCCACGCTCTTTCCAGTCCGTGTAGACACCTCGAGACACCGGATCTGCTCTCATAAGCGCTGCAATTTCATCTCCCAGCTGGCGCAAAGTGTCGGGATTGGGCCCACTCAAGCGCGCTTCAATCTTGGCCTTGGACGGCGGACCGAACTCCATTTGCTTAAGCTGAGAAAACACCCGAGGAAAACGCTGTGCCAGATCCTGTTCCAGCCGTCTCATAAATGGGCCTAGCAACTCCAGCTCGGTCATCCTAACCTGCAGCTGAGCGTAGTTCTCATAGCTCTGCTCCGGGCGATAGGTGAAATTAAAACGCGGTGCGCCCCGTCCAATACTGGATGAGACAAACTCAACGCCGGCCTGCTCGGCCACAAAATTCTCGATATCGCGAACTTGATCCAACGTCGCACGGATATCAGTTCCCTGGGGCAACCACATATCAACATAGAACATCGGAGTACCAGATGCCGTAAAGAACGCCTTCTTAACTTTAGTAAAACCCACCACAGACAATGCCAACAGCACGACCATAAACACCACGACAATCGCGCGATGCTGCATGGACTTATCCAGCAGCGATTTGTACAGGGTATAGAAAGCGCCCTGATAGGGATCCCGAACACTCTCAGTACCATTGCCGGTGGAAACGCCGGGCAGCAACAGGTCGATCAGGAACGGCGTCAGCGTAATGGCAGTAATCCAACTCAAAGCCAGAGAAAAAGTCAGCACCCAGAACATGGCTTTCATTATCTGTCCGGTATCACTCTGCGACAGGCCAAAGGGGGTAAACGCGAGGATCGCAATCAATGTCGCCGCCAACAAAGGCCATTTGGTCTGGCGAACAACGTTATAACATGCCTGACGTTTACTCACACCACGAGCCATTCCTACCAGTACACCTTCAACCACGACAATGGCGTTATCCACCAACATGCCCAGCGCAACAATCAACGCACCCAACGACAATCGATGCAATTGAAACCCCGTGAGCTTCATCAAAATAAAAGTGCCCAGCATGGTCAACAAAAGTACCGTGCCCACGATAAGGCCGCTGCGCCATCCCATTGTGAGCAGCAAAGTCAAAATCACAATGGCCACCGACATCCCCAGATTCAAGAGGAAACCACTAACGGATTTTTCCACTTCCAATGGCTGATCATATAGCGACTCGACGACAATGCCGGCTGGGCGGCGCGACTCAAGTTGTTCCAAACGCTCCCGTACACGCTGCCCAACTTCAACGACGTTAACGCCGTTGGCGAACGAAATCCCAAGAGTGATCGCGGGATTACCGTTCATGCGAATCAGCTGCCGCGGAATTTCTTGAAAACCACGACTTACCTTGGCCACGTCGGACAAGCGCACCAACTGGCCACTGTCGCGCCCGTGAATCACCGGGTCGATATCTGAACCCAAGCCGCCCAACCGCAACTGCATGGCCTGGCCGTCAACCGTGACTCGACCGGCGTCCAACAGTGCATTTTGTTGTTGCAGGAAACCCGCGACGCTATGCAGGTCCAGATTCAGGGCGGCGAGTTTTTTAAGAGATATCTCAACGAATATCTGCTCCTGCTGTTCACCAAAGAGAGAGACTTTACCTACCCCTTTGACCAACTCCATTTCGCGCTGCAGATTTTCCACGTAGAGCTTCAGCTCACTGAAGCTGAAGTGCTCACCGGACACCATCAGCGTGATGCCATAGACATCTCCGTAGTCGTCATAAATTCGAGGAACTTGTGCCCCTGCGGGCAGAGCGTTTTCAACATCCTCTACCTTGCGACGCAGTTTGTCCCAAAGCTGCTCGACCAGCGCCGGGTCCATTTCCTTGTCCATCTCCACTTTGATCTGCGACAACCCTGGCATGGATGAAGATGTAATCGTGTGCACTTCCGGCAATTGGCGAATTGTATTTTCCAAAGGGTGTGTCAGTTCCAGTTCGACTTCTTCGGCTGACGCACCCGGATAGGCCGTTACAATCAACGCATCTTTGACTTTGAATGGAGGGTCTTCCAAGCGCCCCAGATCGTTAAACGCCAACACACCACCGATGACCAGGATCAATAGAAATACCCAACTTACAGTGCG
>JALUYN010000564.1 GCA_027012915.1 Cellvibrionaceae bacterium | reverse complement strand
CGTTGACCGGGGCTGTGGTGGTCACCACACCACAGGATATCGCCCTGCTCGATGCCAAAAAAGGTGTGGAGATGTTTCGTAAGGTCAACGTGCCGGTGCTGGGCGTGGTGGAAAATATGGCAACCCATGTTTGCAGCCAGTGCGGTCACGAGGAGCATATCTTCGGTGATCAGGGTGGCAAACGCATTGCTGAGCAATACCAAACCGAACTGCTGGGGGCGCTGCCTTTGGATGTGACTATTCGCGAGGGTGGAGATACCGGTAAACCGGTGCGGGCACAGCAGCCGGATTCCATTGCCGGACAGATGTATCAGAACATTGCCGAGCGCCTGATGGCGGCGATTGGATCTGCATCAACACAACAGTCACAGCCAACTATTATTGTTTCCGATGACTGAGTTTTATTATTTCTGACGACTGAGTCACAAATCCTGAATTCGAATAAGTAGATAATAACGACATGAAGCCCATGAACCGACTTGCGCCAGCAGCCCTGTTTTCCGCCTTGATCGCCTGGGGGGTAGCGGCTCAGACAAATCCAACCCTAAAGGACGCTGATCCGGTGTGGAAACAGATGAAAGCGATGGTCGCTCAAGGGCAGAGTCAGCAGGCCTACCAGCTCGGACAATTTCATCAGGACGATCTGGAAGGCACGCCGGATTTTGACTTCTTTTACGGCATGGCCGCCATTGATACCGGGCGGATAGCTGAAGGAACGTTTGCGCTGGAGCGAGTGCTATACAGCAATCCCAAATTTCAGACGGCGCGTTTGGAATTGGCCAGGGCGTACTACATGCTGGGGCAATACCCGCTGGCCCGGCGTCACTTTCAGACGGTACTGGATGTGTCGCCACCGGTATCTGTAATTCAACGTATCAACGCTTTTATGCGTTTGATCGATCAGGCCGAACGACAGCAGCAGGCCCGTTGGTTGGCGTTTGCCGAGGTTGCTGGTGGCTACGACGACAACGTCAACTACGCCACGGCTAATGAAACGTTCAACAGTCCCACATTGGGGCAGGGGACTCTCGCCAAGGATGGAAGAGCCCAGAGTGATTGGTACAACGATGCCAAGGCGGGTGTTGGCTATTACTATCCCCTCGATAGAAAGACGACGTTGTATGGCCGGGTGGATCTCTCGGATCACAATATCGTCAGTAGCCACGCCTTTGATACCTTCACCTACACCATGCAGGCGGGTGTGATACACAAGCTCGATGGCGACAATACCTTGTCGGGGCAGTGGATTCATCAGCAGCACAGTGTGGATGGTGCGCGCTATCGTGAGATGAATGGCCTCGCAGGCAATTGGATGCGGGTCTTGGATCGCAAGTCCAGTGTGCAGCTGGGCGGCAGCTATTTGAATTTTGTTTACAACGATTTGGATAACAAGGACGCAGAGGAATACAACTTCAGTATTGGCTACAACCGGCAGGTGCCACTGTTTGGTCAAAGTCTGATTCAGGCGCGCTTTTCCTTTGGTTATGACGAGCCCAATAGCAATAGTGATATTGCCAAAGCCACGACAGAAAAGGACTTTTACGGATTCAGTCTGGCCCACAAGGTTCCACTGCCCAAAGACGTATTGCTGACATCAACACTCAGCTATCTCAATAGTGAATACGGTTCCCGGGATCTGCTGTTTGGAAAAACCCGGCAGGACGACCTGTTGAATCTCGAGGTGAAGGCCGACTGGCGTTGGGACAAACACTGGCAACTGAGCTTGAGCTCCGGCTGGCGAGACCAGAATTCCAATATAGAAATTTACGACTACGACCGCAGCTTTGTGCGCATGGGAGTTCGCTATGAATATTACTGATCTGTTGCGTGGTGGCGTATTGCTGCTGAGCGTGACTCTGGCTTCGACGGTCAGTGCCTCGGTGGGCAAAGTAATTGTCAGTGTTGGACTGGTAGAGGGCGTGACACCGCAAGGCGAGGTTCGAGTCCTGAAGCGTCGCTCAGAGGTGTTTAAGACCGATACTGTTAAGACTTATGCGGGCGCCAAAACCCAGATGCGTTTTAGCGATGGTTCCATGTTGGCGTTGGGCGAGAACAGTCTGTTCAAGGTGGAAGAGTACGAATTCGGCAGCGGTAACCCGGAAAAGGCGGTCTACCATCTGCTTAAAGGCAGTATGCAAACAATCACAGGCGCAATTGGCAAAACCAATAAGAAAGACTATTCCCTTAAAACACCAGTGGCCACCATTGGTATTCGTGGTACTTACTATCAGCTGCAATTAACCCCGTCCGGTGGTTTGATCGGTGGCGTAAAAGA
Source organism: Cellvibrionaceae bacterium (assembly GCA_027012915.1). The sequence continues at coordinate 6,280 of JALUYN010000564.1, read as the reverse complement.
TGGCGCCATTGTGGTGGAAAACCGTGCAGGCGAGGCGCAGCGCATCGCGGCGGGCGAGTTTTTCCAAATGGCTTCACCTGATGCGGAGATCGACGTTCTTGATGAGCCGCCTGCTGGGCTGGAAGTAGTGGATCAGGCGGGAGCGGCTCCAGACGGTGAAGCGGATCAGCGCCAGGGCTCGTCGCTACAGGAGCAGGGTGTTGAAATAAATAGCTCCTATGAAGAACCTCTAGGGTCTTTTGGTGATGATTCTGAGCCGCTGGGCGTCGACACTGACCCCGGCAGTCTCGATGAAAATGCCGGTGGTAGCTCTTCAGCAGCCGAAGGCCAGGATGCTGGTGGTTTGCCGGGAGATGCCAATGCGCCGGGCGGACGCCTGGATTTGACGCCAACCGGTGCTCTCGCTCCCAACGGTAATGGCTTGCTGTTGGCTTTTGTCCAGGTAGATCCGGTCAAGAGCCGTGAGGCCAGCAGTGATGGTTTTGTTACCGACGCCGATCATCAACTGTATCTGACCAATGTCGCGGGCGTTGCAGATACGCCAACCTATCTGGAAATTAAGGACACGGCCAGTGGCGAATGTAACGTCTGCCAGTTCTCCAGCGGTTCCGCGGCCCACGTAGAAAGCGCCGGTGATACAACGTTTGATGTGAACTGGGGGCGCTGGAATGGCGCTTTTGTATTGGCGGAAAACGGCCAGGAGCTGAGTGTGGTCGGCCCGGACTTTCACTACATGCATAGCGATAATTTAACGCCTTATGATCAGTTGGCAGCCTTGTCGGGTACCATCAGTTTTGGCTCTCTCGGTGGCACCACGCCCACTGACAGTCAAGGCAATACTGGCACACTGATGAACATGAATATGGATGTTAACTTTACGTCTATGCAGTTTACCTACGTCAATATGCAGGTGAATGCGGGAAGTACCAGCTACAGTGGCACGCTGGTTAATCCCACCGATATTTCGAGGTCTCTGACGACAGAGTTGATTTTGGATAACGGGCGCATCGAGGCGCAATTTGTCGGTCAGAACCCTGTCAGTGGCCCGGACCTGGGTATCATTACCAGCTATGAGCTGAAAGATGCCGCCAGCGGGAACTCTGTGGTGGGCACTAATTTGCTGGGAGGTTCATAGTCGACAGAGACTGAGTTACTTTTCGGTATGCGTAAAGACCCCTTGCCAATTGGCAGGGGTTTTTTGTTTCAAGCTCTCGCAGCGTTCGACATATAGCTGATAGAGGTGCAGGGGATCTTCTTGATGCAGGTTTCTGAATCCCTTTAATGCGCTGTCAAAGTCGCCGCAAAAATATTGCGACAGGCATTGATGGTAATTGTGAAGACTCTCTTCGGATTGCTGTTGCTGCGTTTGGTCTATGGGCTCGAAAATATCCACGGGCTTGTCTCGCCCCTTAACGCGAACCCGGTCCAAATGCCGAAATGCAAGGCGATCACCGATTTCGTTTCTGGTTTCTTCTGACACGATAATGTCCACGCCGTAGTATTTGGTCAGCCCCTCCAGTCGTGAGCCCAGATTGACCCTGTCGCCGATCACCGTGTAGGAGCGCCGGTATTGAGAGCCCATGTTGCCAACATTCATGTGCCCGCTACTGATGCCAATACCAATGGCCACTTCGGGTTTGCCTTGTGTGACAAATAAGTCGCGCAGCTCTCGGGTTTTTGCAAGCATTGCCTGCGCGGCTTGTACGCAGTGCAGTGCGTGGTCCCTGTCGTCCAGCGGGGCGCCCCAGAATGCCATCACCATATCGCCGACGTACTTATCGATGGTGCCGTGGTTGTGAAAAATAATTTCCGTAATGGGGGTGAAATAGGTATTGAGCCACTGCTTCAATTCCGAGGCGGACAGTTCCTCTGAAATAGTAGTGAAGTTGCGAATGTCAGCGAACAAAACGCTCATCGCTTTGCGCTGACCGTCCATGGCAAACTCGCCCGGATTCTTGCTCATTTCATCCACCAGTTGCGGTGGTACGTACTGACCAAACATAGCTTTCAATTGCAGGCGGTCGCGGCTGTTTATGATGAAGCCATAGGCCATGTTGAAAACCCCAATCAGCAATATGGTGAGTATGGGGACGATGCTGTCGATAATGAATCGGTGCTCGATCCAGAGCCAGTAGTCAAACACGATAATGCCGCTGAGCAGCACTGCGACACTGGCCAGTTGGGCCAGCGGAGGCAAAAACGGTAGCGCCAGGGATAGTGCCAAACCGCCGGCGACAATTAAGACAAAATTGATACCGTGGGACCACTCTGGCTGGTCGATAAATTCCTGATTGAGGATTCCGGTAATGACGTTAGCGTGGGCTTCCACACCAGGGTAGAGGTGATTGGTTGGGGTTGCTCTGAAGTCCGACAGAGAGGCCGCTGTGGCGCCAATCAATACCACTTTGCCTTCAATGGCATCAGCCGCAGTGCTGCCGCTAAGGACATCGGCCGCTGAAATATAGGAGAAGGTGTAGGCCGGCCCCTGATAGGGAATCAAAATTTCTCCCTGACCGTTAACCGGAATGATTTGATCAAACAGCTGAATTCCGGAGAGGCTTGGTCGGTCGCCGATCATCTCACTGTTGAGAGTGATGTCGTCGGCAAGCAAGAAACTCATCGTGGTGGCCAGTGCCAGTGAGGGGTAGAGCTTGCCCTGATGGTGTTGAATCAAGCGCGCGCGGCGCATTATGCCGTCTGTATCAGGGTGGGCGTTGATAAAACCGATGGCGTGGGCCGCTTGGCTGAGTCTGGGGGTGTTGCTGATAAAGCCTTTTGCCTCTGGTAATTGCTGAATCAGAGCGTTCTGTTTGTCTCCCTGCACTGCTCCGCCTATGGCCAGAGGGTGGGTGAGCTCGCCTTTGGAAAAGTCGCCGTTGTTGAACACCATGCTTAGCACGACCTCATTATCGCTGACGCTTGCGGCAAACCGCTTGTCGCCATCCAGGGCGTCGGTGATAGAGTCAAATAGAGGCTGCTGCAGTTGTGTGGCGGACTTCTGTGAGCGAAGACTCTGGATCTGCTTGATGGCCTGATCTTGCTCTTCGGGAAACAGCACGTCGTAACTGATGACCGTGGCGCCAAGCTCGACCAATCTTCGATTCAGCGCTACGAGAGTGTCCCGCTGCCAGGGCCAGTGGCCCAGCTGGGACAGCGAATATTCATCGATATCCACAATCACCACGGGAAGCTGCTCAGCCGTTGTCTGGGTATTCTTTAGAGTGCTGCTCAGACGCAGATCGTAGATAATCCAGCCGAGCCTGTCCCGCAGATCCTGAGCCAGAGTGCCTTTGCTGAGATAGAAGGCCGTCATGGCCAGCATTATGACCAGGCTGGTGATGATCGGAGTCAAGCGGTAGAGAAGCAGAGTGCGGGTCATTCCAGAAGCTGGCGTCTTGTGAGAGTGGCGATATCCAAGTGTAATCGGAGTTGGCGGTCTGCTCCATAAATATAGCTGTGATCAGAGATCGTCTGGCCCCGGCGGCGGAACTTCCGCCTGGTGGCAAAAGTCAGTATCATGCGCCTCTGATTTTTGTTGAGAATACATCGCCATAGCTACTGAGAGGCATTATGAGTATCAAATCTGACAAGTGGATTCGCCGCATGGCGGAAAATGAGGGCATGATTGAGCCGTTTGAGCCCGGTCAGGTGCGCTACAACGAGGCCAACGATCGCATTGTTTCCTACGGCACCTCAAGCTATGGCTACGATGTGCGCTGTGCCAACGAGTTTAAGATCTTCACCAATGTACATTCGTCGGTAGTAGATCCCAAGAATTTCTGCGATAACAGCTTCGTGGATATTCAGGAAGACGTGTGCATCATTCCGCCCAACTCCTTTGCGCTGGCTCGCACCGTTGAGTATTTCCGTATTCCGCGCAGCGTTCTGACCGTGTGTCTGGGTAAGTCTACCTACGCTCGATGCGGCATTATTGTGAATGTGACCCCATTGGAGCCCGAGTGGGAAGGCCACGTAACTCTGGAATTCTCTAACACCACGCCACTGCCAGCCAAGATCTACGCCAATGAAGGCGTGGCGCAGATGCTGTTCTACGAGTCAGATGAAATCTGCGAAACCTCCTACAAGGATCGCGGTGGCAAATATCAGGGTCAAACCGGCGTGACTCTGCCAAAAACCTAAAATGCTCCAATTGCCGTTATTCCCATGGAAGCGGGAATCAAAAGGCTCTGCTCTATGCAGGGCCTTTATTGTTTTTGGCGATCAAATATTCAGATGAGGCAAAACCATGTCGTTAAACGCTGATGTCGTAGTAATTGGTGGTGGCGCCGCTGGCCTGATGTGTGCGATTACTGCCGGTCAGCGCGGCCGTAAAGTTCTGGTGCTCGATCACAGCAACAAGGTGGGCAAAAAAATACTGATGTCTGGCGGCGGTCGCTGCAACTTCACCAATATGTATGCCGAGCCGGAGAACTACCTCTCTGCCAACCCTCACTTCTGCAAGTCGGCACTGGCTCAATACACACAGTGGGATTTTATCGATCTGGTGTGCCGCCATCAGGTGGCCTATCACGAGAAAAAGCTGGGGCAGCTGTTCTGTGATAACAAATCCAGCGACATCCTCAATATGTTGTTGGATGAGTGCGCGCAGGCGGGTGTGGAGATTCGCACCGATTGTCGAATCGATGCGGTGAACGCAGTAAACCCTGGTTTTGAGTTGAAGACATCTCATGGGTTGGTGAGCAGTGAATCTCTGGTAGTGGCTACCGGTGGCCTCTCGATACCCACTATGGGAGCAAGCGGATTGGGGTATGAGCTGGCAGAGCAATTCGGCCTGCAGCTGAAACCTCGCTCGGCGGGCCTGGTGCCGTTCACGCTTTCCAAAGAACAGCTTAAGCCCTTTGAACCGCTGGTGGGCAGTTCTGCGGAAGTCCGCATCTCCTGTGGCCGGCAGTCGTTTCTGGAAAATTTGCTGTTTACTCATCGCGGCTTAAGTGGGCCGGCAGTATTACAGATATCTTCCTACTGGCAGCCGGGGCAGGTCATTGAGATTGACTGGTCGCCGCATGTGGATCTGGAAAACCATTTTCTCAAAGCCCAAGAACAGCGCCCAAAGATAGAGCTGCGTACTCTGTTGGCGGAGCTGCATACCAAAAAGTGGGCGCAGGTATTCACCGAGCACTGGCTGAATAGCAAGCCCTTAAATCACTACAGGGCCGCAGACCTTAAAGCCATTGCTGAACAGCTCCACGCCTGGAAAATCTTACCTGCTGGCACTGAAGGTTATAGGACCGCGGAAGTCACTCTGGGTGGTGTGGACACCGACGGACTATCTTCCAAAACCCTCGAATCCAAAACTCAGAAAGGGTTGTTTTTTATCGGTGAAGTGGTGGATGTCACCGGTTGGTTGGGCGGCTTTAACTTTCAGTGGGCTTGGGCTTCGGGGTATGTGGCGGGCTGCAATTCATAAGAGCCAAGAATCAAATAAGCTGCTCTCATGTGGCTTCGTGAGATAGCATTCTCTGTTCACAAAGTGAAATTGAGCCTTCTTGCAATTGCCAGTTTTCATGGTCGATAACTTATTGCAGACTATTGCCGTACACAACGCTTGAATATCAATTGTCAGGGCTCTGCACCAAATGAACAACTCTCTTATCCTGCACCACTACGAAAGCTCCCCTTACGCCGAAAAAATCAGACTAATGCTTGGTCTGACAAATGCTCAATGGTATTCGTGCCTGACATCGGTGCAGCCGCCCAGACCCAGCGTCGATCCTCTGACTGGCGGCTATCGTCGTATTCCGGTGGCACAGATTGGGGCGGATATTTTTTGTGATAGCGCGTTAATTGCTCAGGAGATTTCAAACATGTACGGTGCTCCGGCGCTTGATGTGACGACCCAGGACGATACAGCCGTGGCGCTCATGCAGCAGGCTGAGAAAGAAGCGTTCTTTGCGGCCATAGGCGCTGTGCCGCCGCTGCGGTTGCTTGGCACTATGTTGCGTTCGTTTGGTCCGCTGGGCATGTATCGCTTCGCGAAGGATCGTGCAGGTATGTTGAAAGGTGGCACTGTGCGTCCACCCAAGGGGCAGGAAGCCGAAGCCATCATTGGTGCTCTGGTGTATAGTCTCGAACGCAGATTGGAGCAGTATGCCTGGGTCGGTGGTGATCAGGTTTCAATTGCCGATTTCGCTACCTATCACCCGCTGTGGCTGCATGTGCTTTGTAACCGTCGCGATCTGAAAGCGGGTCCGAAGGTTACCGATTGGTATCGACGTGTGACTGACATTGGGCATGGTCAGCAGGAGGAAATTTCCAAAGC
>JALUYN010000563.1 GCA_027012915.1 Cellvibrionaceae bacterium | reverse complement strand
GCCATTGTATTCAGCGGGATTGTGGCTGGCGGTTACCATAATTCCGCTCTTGCTTTCGGGGAATTCGCAGGTGGCAAAGTACAGCAGAGGAGTTGGGATAACACCGAGATTGATTACATCACAGCCGGTACTGAGTACGCCTGCGATCATGGCCTGAGACAGTTCCGGACTAGAGGTGCGACCATCACGCCCTACATAGAGGCAGCTTTCCCCTGCACTGAGCGCCTCGCTGGCGATGGCTTGACCGATTTTTTCGGCCAGCTCTGGTGTCAGCTGTTCGTGTGCCAAACCGCGAATATCGTAGGCGCGAAAGATGGTGTCCGGCAGGGTTTCGGTTTCAGGAATGGCTTCTACTTCATCTACAAGAATTTCACTGGTTTCCTGAAGATCCAGTACATCAGCGTCTTCGTCCGAGAGCTTCACATCATCCAGCGCGCTCGGCTTGTTTGTGCCGTGATCATAGCTGGCGGTTTCGGTCGCGAATACCGCAGGCTTGCGCTTGCGTTCCGGGTCCACACGCCCGGTAACCCAGTACACCGCTGGTAATAACAGAGCCGCCGCGGCCACATGCATCAGGATAACCCAGATTGGATTGATACTGGCTTCGTTCAGCAATTGGGGTGATGGAGTGAACTGAATAATCCACTCGGATTGATCTACGGGTACCTTGATAGCGTTGCCAGGATAACTTTGCGGCGTGCTGTAGACAGGAAATGGTTGATTGCGTGAGCGTCGCAGCAGCGTGGTTTGCCCCTGTTCCGGCTCCAACTCCGCGATGACTTGGAACATGCCGGCAGCTGGTTGTGATAGCAACAGAGTTCCCACCGGCTTGGTGTGTTCTTTAGAAATTACTGGGGCGATAAACAGCAGTTGCCAATCGTCCTTTTTGAGAAGCTCGGGAGCGACGTTTTTCTTACCTTCTTCGGCGCGGTTGATCATGTCCAGTTCAGTAAAACTGAGCTTGCCCTGCGAGCTTTTAAGTTTATCCTGTCGCTCAAGAGAGAGCAGCCGCACAGCATCCGCTTCCGGGAACGCTGCTTTAAGGCTCGTGGTTGCCGTGACTATTAAAGTCTCTGAACGGGTCTGCACCAGGTTTGTAATGGAGGGGCGGGAAGCCAGGCGATTGAGTTGCTTCTGCTGATCTTCGAGGTATAGGGCCACCGCTGCTGCGCGTTTATTGGCCTGTGTTTTGGAGAGCTGTGCGGCTTGTTCAGTGCCGGCATCACTGACCCAGGCGCCATAGAGTATGTAGGCGCTGATTGCGATAGCCAATGCTGTGAGAGCCAGAGCACCGGTGGTAATAGGAGGTAATGACAGCTTCAGGGATTGTGTTTTTTTCTTTTTTGTTTCACCCACAGAGGCTTTCCTTTGTATCTGTAGTTAATGCCTGGAGCTGGTGCCCAGGATATCGATTATTGGCGTTATTCTGGAAGCGCGTCGGCGATGCGCTGCACCAGCTCGCGCGCCAGCTGTGCTTTGCTCTGCAAAACCAAGTCCTGCGAGCTGTCGGGCCAGACCAGGGTTACGGCGTTGTCATCGCTATTGAATCCGATGTCGGTACGTGACACATCATTGGCCACAACCAGATCCAGATTTTTGCGCTGCAGCTTGCCGCGTGCATATTCCACCACATCCTGGGTTTCGGCAGCAAAGCCCACCGTAAACGGGCGTTCTTGGCTGTTGGCTACGGCGGTGACTATGTCTGGGTTCTTAACCAGTTCAATGGTCATGGTATCTTGCCCGGTTTTCTTGATTTTTTGTTCTTCGATACTGGCTGGCCGATAGTCGGCGACGGCGGCGGATGCAATAAAGATATCGCTATCGGCAACCACTGCCATGCTGGCCTCGTACATTTCCTGAGCGCTGGAGACACTAATCACCTCACACCGCTCAGGTTTGGCCAGTGCGCAGGGGCCGCTTATCAAGATAACCTCGGCACCCGCATCCCGAGCCGCTTCGGCAATGGCGTAGCCCATTTTGCCGGAGCTGTGATTGCTGATATAGCGCACGGGATCGATGGCTTCGCGCGTTGGGCCCGCGGTAATGGTCACGATCTTGCCTGTGAGACTGCCCGGTTGAAATTGCTCACTGCACAACTGCGCCAGCTGTTCGGCTTCCAGCATGCGACCTGGACCTATATCTCCGCAGGCTTGGGAGCCATCGGCGGGGCCAAAGCAGCGAACCTGCCGCTGCTGCAGCAGTTGAATATTATCCAGATTGGCTTGGTTGGCCCACATGCCTTGATTCATTGCCGGGGCAATGCAGATGGGTGCGGGGGATGCCGAGCACAAGGTGGTGAGTAGATCGTTGGCCTGGCCCTGAGCGAGGCGCGCGATAAAGTCGGCGGTGGCCGGAGCGACTAAGATCAGGTCGGCCCAGCGCGCCAGTTCAATGTGGCCCATACCGGCCTCAGCTTCTGGATTGAGCAGTTCGGTATGTACGGGATTGCCAGACAGCGCTTGCAGAGTCAGGGGTGTTATAAACTCTTGTGCTGCGGGCGTCATGACCACTTGCACCAATGCTCCCTGATCCTGCAAGCGTCGAATCAGCTCTGCGCTCTTGTAGGCGGCAATACCCCCGGTGACGCCGAGGAGGATGTGTTTATTGGTCAGCGTCTTCATGGCGCACCTGCTTGTATCGGAAGGCGATAAGATACCATCGGCGACCAGTACAATAAACTGGTGAGTGCTGACTAACGTTGACTATTTTGTGGTAGGTGTGACCTCAGCTGCGGGGCAGGTCGATAGGCGACACAGTGTCGGATTTAAAATGATAGCCTTGATCCCAGCTCATAGTGGTTTTGCGGCGATCCCCCAGACCGCGACGGTCAGGAGTGAAGCTAATAGAACGGCGTCGATCAGTTTGTGAACGCTGTGCGCGAGAATCCGAGTAGAAAGTGACATGACCACTCGCGGCAGAATAGTCGTCTATGAGTCTCAGGGTTAGTGACGCTGTTGACGTCGAATTGGTCATATGACCTCCTCGAAAAACCCACAGAGAATCAAACCTTTTGCTGATGCCGCTTACCTTAATTATCTGGACACTGTGAGTTGGCTGATCACATATATTTTGTAACGGCGTGCTCAGACTTGAAGTTACAAGATCTTCTTTCCAGTGACGCACAAATAAGCTGGTGCTATTTACGGTAGGGTGTTATGGCAATCAAGGACTGGCCAGCGGGTGAGCGGCCCCGTGAACGATTACTGGCCGAAGGTGCTGCGGTGCTATCAGACGCCGAACTGTTGGCGATATTTCTTCGCACTGGATCTGCAGGGCGCAGTGCCGTGGATCTGGCTCGTGAACTGCTCGACCAGTTTGGTTCTTTGCGCAGTATTCTTGAGGCGAGCCAGGAGAATTTCTGCGCCGCTGTAGGCTTGGGGCCGGCTACATATGCGCAGTTGCAAGCAACTCTGGAGATGGGGCGACGGCATCTTTCAGAAGTTCTGGTTCGCGAGGAGGCCTTTACCCGTCCTCAGTTGGTAAAGGACTATTTGCAGCGCCAGCTGCGCCACCGTAGTCACGAGGTTTTTGCAATGTTGTTGCTTGATGCACAGCATCGTTTGATCAAGTATTGCGAATTGTTTAACGGCACCATCGACGGCGCCAGCGTTTATCCCCGGGAAGTGGTTCGGCAGGCGCTGGATGCCAATGCCGCCGCCGTTATTTTTGCTCACAATCACCCGTCTGGCGTGGCCGAGCCGAGCCAGCAAGACCGACACATCACTCAACGCTTGCAGGATGCTCTGGGGCTGGTGGAAATCCGTGTGTTGGATCATATGATTGTCGGCGAAGGCGCGGTTACTTCTTTTGCGGAGCGTGGCCTGATTTAGCGGTAAGGGTGCTGGTATTTTCGTCAATTGGCGAAAAAAAGCGGCAAATCGACAGATAAATTTGCTATTGCCCAGGTGTTCTGGTATAAAACGCCGCTCTCTGAGACCTGCTCGACTATTTTTTGTTCGAAAGCCTGCTTTAGCGCAGCGCACAAGGTGGCTCAGACAGGAAAATCAAGATTTATGATTCGTCTCCTCAGCGGTAGGCGATGACCGGTAAAATGAGGCGAACAGATGTCCAAGGTATGTCAAGTTACGGGTAAGCGCCCGGTAACTGGTAACAACGTTTCTCACGCAAAAAACCACACTAAGCGTCGTTTTTTGCCAAACCTGCACTCTCACCGTTTTTGGGTTGAGTCTGAAAAACGTTTCGTAAAGCTGCGTGTTTCTTCTAAAGGCATGCGCATTATTGACAAGAAAGGTATCGAAACCGTTCTGTCTGAAATCCGCGCTCGCGGCGAAAAAGTATAAGGAGTTGAATCATGGCTAAAGGTGCACGTGAGAAAATCCGTTTGAATTCCAGCGCTGGTACTGGTCACTTCTACACCACTGACAAGAACAAGCGCAACATGCCAGAAAAAATGGAGATCAAAAAGTACGATCCCGTTGCTCGAAAGCATGTGATGTATAAAGAAGGCAAAATTAAGTAAGACACTTACTTTTTTGGCCTCGAAAAACCCGGCAATAGCCGGGTTTTTTTGTGCCCGAAATATGGGACAGTGGGCGGAATCTATAAAACTCGGAGTCTTTTTACTACAATTTGTAGTGATTGCTACAAAATTGGTTGTCGAACTATAGACGCGATACCAAAGTCGCGCGATGATCGTTAGCTCAAGACAAAATAAAGATGGAGAGAGTGATGGAAGCCTTACGTACCCCCGACGCCTGTTTCGAGAACCTGCCCGGTTATTCCTTTGCGCCTAACTACCTGATGGTGGATGACAGCGAAGGTGGACAATTGCGGGTCCACTATCTTGATGAGGGCCCCAAGTCTGGTGAAATTGTGTTGTTGATGCACGGTGAGCCCTCGTGGAGCTATCTATATCGCAAGATGATTCCGGTGCTGGTGGAGGCCGGATATCGCGTCATAGCTCCAGACTTGGTAGGCTTTGGGCGTTCAGATAAGCCGAGCCAGCGTAGCGATTACACCTATCAGCGTCACGTTGACTGGATGCGCGAGGCGCTGATCGATCAACTCGATCTGCAGCAGGTTACCTTGGTATGTCAGGACTGGGGCGGTCTTATTGGCTTGCGTCTGGTGGCAGAGCACGCAGAGTGCTTTGCTCGAGTAGTGGCCGCTAACACTATGTTGCCTACCGGTGATCACGATCCGGGTGAAGCGTTCAACAATTGGAAGAAGTTTTCCCAAGAAGTTCCCGAGTTTCCTTGTGGTGGCATTATCAAGGGTGCGACTACGACGGAACTGGATGCGGCAGTGATTGCTGCCTACGACGCGCCTTACCCGGACGAAAGCTACAAAGAGGGCGCGCGTCAGTTTCCGACTCTGGTACCCGTGACTCCGGATAATCCGGCGGCAGACGCCAATCGCGCGGCCTGGGGCGTGCTGAGCCAGTGGAGCAAGCCGTTTCTGACAGCGTTCAGTGACTCTGATCCGATAACCGCTGGTGGCGACAAGTTAATGCAAAAGCTGATTCCGGGGACTAAGGGTCAGAATCACACGACTATCGTCAATGGCGGTCACTTCCTGCAGGAAGATCAGGGCGAGATTCTTGCTCAGGTCGTCGCTGAATTTATCCAGGCAAATCCATTATAAGGAGACAGTAGGGAGATCTATGCCCGAGCTACCTGAAGTTGAAACAACCCGTCGAGGCATAGAGCCCCACATCATCGAACAGCAGCTGGAGCGTGTTACTGTGCGCAATGGCAGCCTGCGCTGGCCTGTACCAAAAGATCTTCAGTCGCTATTGCAGGGGCAAGAGATATTGGAGGTGGGACGGCGCGGCAAGTATCTGTTGTTGCGCTTCAAAGCTGGAACATTGCTAATGCACCTTGGCATGTCTGGTAGTTTGCGAGTGGTGAAGGCGACAGAGGCGGTGGGCAAACACGACCATGTAGATCTGACGTTCGTCAACGGCGCGACTCTGCGGTTAAATGATCCACGGCGCTTTGGTGCCGTTTTGTGGGCTGGCAATGATCCGCAGGATCATGAGCTACTGTCTCATCTGGGGCCGGAACCGCTAAGCGATGAATTTGATGGCGAGTACATGTTTCAGCGTTCGCGCAAGAGATCTCAGGCTATCAAACAGTTTTTAATGGACAGCCGCGTCGTGGTGGGTGTCGGTAATATCTATGCCAATGAAGCACTGTTCAAGGCTGGAATTCGCCCCACAAAAGCAGCGGGCAAGGTGACACGAAAAGCTTACCTGCGTCTTGCCGATGAGGTTAAGCTGGTTCTGGAGAAGGCCATTGCCCAGGGTGGCACTACGCTAAAGGATTTTGTTGGTGGTGATGGTAAGCCGGGCTACTTTAAACAGGAGTTGCTGGTTTATGGTCGGGGCGGCGAGCCCTGTGCCCAGTGTGACGCAGTTCTCAAAGAGATACGGCTGGGGCAGCGATCCACGGTTTATTGTCCGCAATGCCAGAAATAGCGGCACTATTCTTCCCAATAGTGTTCTATTCTTGTGAATAATGGCGCTACAATGATGCCAAGATTACATTTTGCATGGATTTAGGAGAATACTATGAAACATCTGGGAACGATGGTCCGCCTGATGGCTCTGGTGACTTGCATGTCGGTCAGCCAGTGGAGTTGGGCTGTGGGGCAGGTTGAAGAGGATCCCTCTGCTCTGGCTATGACTACCGATGCACTGGTGATTCGTCCGGTAATGATTGCCACCACTGTTGTGGGTGGTGCTCTGTGGCTAGTGTCTTCGCCTTTTTCTCTGCTTTCCGGAAATGCTGGTCAGGCGGCTGATACTCTGGTGATCGGTCCGGCTGAGTCGGCGTTCACCCGCTGCCTGGGTTGTGTTGGGGAAGGTTACAAGCGCGATAATATGGATGAATAATCTAACGCGTTGATTAGCCTCTCAAAGAGGTAAGACATTAAAAAAGGGTGCTATGCACCCTTTTTTAATGTCAGCGTGTCAGCCAGTTCACTCAGTTATTAAACTTGGCCTTCAACTCTTCCACGATCAGAGGATGTACGAATTTACTCACATCGCCATTCAGTGACGCAATTTCGCGCACCAGGGATGAAGATATAAACGACAGATGCTCCGCAGGAGTCAGAAACAGGCTTTCCATTTCAGGCATGAGCGCACGGTTCATATTGGCCAGCTGAAATTCGTACTCGAAATCGGATACAGCACGCAGGCCGCGCAGTACGCCGTGGGCATTCTTCTGCTTGATCAAGTCCGCCAGCAGAATATCGAAACCGCATATCTCAACATTGTCGAGATGACCCAGGATTTGGGTTGCCTGGTTGACCCGTTCTTCCAGAGTGAACAGGGGATTCTTCTTGGTGCTTGCCGCAATGGCAACGGTGACCTTGTCAAACAGGCGACAGGCTCTCTCAACCAGATCGATATGGCCATTGGTGATGGGGTCGAAAGTCCCAGGGTAAACCACGTGTTTCATGCTCTTCTCTCAATCTGTCACTAAACAGGGCCGCGATAGTAAACAAATTAGGCGACAAGTACAAAATCTATCTCGCCACCCAGGTTATTTGGGCGTGCGGTAGAACAGGTAATAGCTGACTTCGCCGGAGTCCTTCTGGCGATGCAAGTGCCAGTTCTCCGGCACCGTCAGAGGGTGGTTTCTGGATGTTTCGATATAGATGGCGGCATCGTCACTCAGCCAGTGGTGTTGCTCCAGTGCGTCAATAGCTCTCTGCCACAGCTCGGCGGCAAAGGGTGGGTCCATAAAGACGATATCGTATTGCGACGGCGCTTCTTGGGAGAGGTGATCCAGTGCATCGGCATTCAACACTCGCCCGTGCTGTTCACCTCCTAAAAGTTTCAGGTTCTCCTGAATTGCGAGCGCCGCCTTGGGATGTTTTTCGAGAAGTGTCGCGTTGGCGGCACCTCGTGACAGCGTTTCAAACCCGAGAGCCCCTGAACCGCTGAACAAATCCAGGCATCGTGCTCCTGGGAGGTGGGGTTGGAGCCAGTTAAACAGGGTTTCGCGAATACGATCACCCGTGGGGCGCAGGCCGTCCACCTCGGCGAATCCGAGTTTGCGTCCTCGCCACTGGCCGCCAATGATACGCAAGCTTGGGGCGGTCGATGGGGATTTCCGGGGAGCACGCTTTTTCAATCTCAAGTCTCTTGCAGGTATGGTAGGATGCGCGCCAGATTATAGCGGTTGATGCGGTATAGGAAAAATTATGGAAGGGTCGTCTCAAATGACTTCTGATGTTGTGGCTGGATTGCCAGCCTGGTTGCAGGATCTCGTATCTCAAGTGGCGCTGGCCAGTGGCCTGGAGTCCGATATGGCCCTGTTGTTATTGGGCGGTGGCAGTCTACTTCTGGTTGTTGTTGCTTTGCTTCTAGTGCGAGCCAGCAGTAACAAGGCCTCTGTTCCCGAGCGTGAGCCCACATCCGAGATTGCTGTCTCAACAGAAAAGCAAAAGGTGGTGGAAGAAAAGCTCGCCCGAGACGAGTCTGCTGAGGTTGCAGGCACGGAGAGTACTGAAAAGGTAGATGCCCCTGTTGTAGTTGAGGATACTCCTGCAGAGCCAGAGCCAGAGCCAGAGCCAGAGCCAGAGCCAGAGCCAGAGCC
>JALUYN010000562.1 GCA_027012915.1 Cellvibrionaceae bacterium | reverse complement strand
TGGCAGCGGGCCTCTGACAAGGTAAGGCAAATCAAACCACGAGCGTGGGTTGCCATAAAGTTGACATCCTCGGCACGCAACTGCTCGGCAGCAATCACCAAATCGCCTTCATTCTCACGATCTTCGTCATCCATCAAGATGACCATTTTGCCCTGACGGATATCGTCAATAAGTTCTTCTACTGTGTTCAATTTCATAGTGTGTCCTGCGTATGAAGTGCAGTGTTTGAAAATTTACCCGCGAGCCTATCAGCCGCGCAGAAAACCGTTGTCGGCAAGAAAGGCCATGTCAATGCCCTTGCCGGTAGAGGATTCGGCAGCCTTATCCCCCAATAATAGACGCTCCAGGTAGCGTGCAATGACATCCACCTCAAGATTAACCGGAGTACCCGCCTGATAATCGCCGATCACCGTCTTCTCAATGGTGTGCGGCACGATATTGAGCTCAAACTCGTTGCCATCGACGGCATTTACCGTGAGGCTGGTGCCGTCTACGGTAATGGAACCCTTGTGCGAGATGTATTTGGCAAGCGGCGCTGGTGCCTTCAAACGGAAACGCTCAGAGCGTGCGTCTCTATGGCGACTGATGACTTCACCAACACCATCCACGTGACCGCTGACCAGATGCCCTCCAAGACGAGTGGTAGGCGTCAGAGCCTTTTCCAGATTGACTCGACGTCCCACCTGCCAACTGCGCACAGTGGTGAAATCCATAGTTTCTACGGAGACATCAGCCCAGTAGCCATCCCCAGGTAACTCCACCACAGTCAGACAAACACCATTGGTGGCGATTGAATCGCCCAGTTCAACGTCTGACAAATCCAGGCCGTTGGATTTAATGCGCAAGCGCACATCACCACTGCTGGGCTGCACAGCTACGATTTCACCAACGGCTTCAATAATTCCTGTAAACATAGACTCACTACTCTAGTTTATATCCGCGGGGTTTCAGTCTCGGATAGATCAGTCCGATTTCCGCTCAATCTCAGCCCGTCTGAATATGCTACTGCCGGGAGGGTCTCTGTGGGATGATCGTCAAACGCCAATCATTACCTACAGATCTTACATCCTGAATATCCAATGGGTATTGTTGTGCCATCTCATCCAACGGCAAATCAAACAGCGGCCGCCCCTGACTGCCCATCAGCTTGGGCGCCATATACACGACCAACTCATCAATCAGGCCCGCTTGCAAAAACGCACCGGCCAAGATGGCTCCTGTCTCCAACAACACCTCGTTGCACTGACGGCGCCCCAATTCATGGAGCACTGCCGAAGGATCGATCCGTCCGGTTTCATCCGCCGGCAGAGCAATCTGCTCAACCCACTCTGAGAGCGCACTATCGGGATTTTCACGCAACGACACCACCAGGGTATCGGCGGCGGGGGATTGTACCACCTTTGCCGTCTCAGGAAGATGTTGATTTGAGTCCAAAACCACCCGCAAAGGCTGCCTTTGGGCAATAGTTTCGGCGTTTTCCAGCCCCAACTCGTCGGCACGCACCGTAAGCGAAGAATCATCCTGGATAATCGAACCCACACCCGTCACCACGGCACAACTGCGGGCACGCAACTTTTGAACGTCCGAGCGGGCCGCAGAAGAGGTTATCCATTGGCTTTCGCCGCTCGCCATAGCCGTGCGGCCGTCAACGCTCATCGCCAACTTGCAACGTAGCAGCGGCCTCCCTGTCTCCATTCGCTTGATAAAACCTGGGTTGAGGCTCCGACACTGCTCTTCCAGTAGCGGACCGTCCACCTGAATTCCGGCCTGCGCTATACGCGCCAAACCACGCCCCGCTACCTGAGGGTTCGGATCTTTCATGCCATAGACAACTCGAGCGACGCCTGCCGCTATCAAGGCATCGGCACAGGGGCCTGTTTTACCGGTGTGCGAGCAGGGCTCGAGTGTGACATACGCAGTGGCGCCCTCAACGGATTCCTGTGCCACTGCCAGGGCCCGCACTTCGGCATGGCCCTCGCCCGCCTTCTCGTGCCAGCCATCAGCAATGATTCGACCGTCCTTCACCAACACACAACCCACACGTGGGTTGGGCATGGTCGTGTAAAGCCCCTGGCGACCAAGCCTGACGGCCCGAGCCATGTAATCGTAGTCTGCCGCAGAAAACATCAACACACGCCTCAGGCTTCGTGATCCGGCTCTTTTTCCAACCGATCAATCTCTTCACGGAATTCGTTCAAATCCTGAAAGCGACGGTAAACGGAAGCGAAACGCACATAGGCGACCTCATCGAGCGAGCGCAATTGCTCCATCACCGCCTCACCAATAACTCGCGCCCCAACTTCTCGCTCGCCCGTGGCCTGTAGGTAGTGCTTCACCTGACTGATGGCCTTTTCAATTTTCTCAATACTGACTGGCCGCTTCTCCAGAGCTCGCAAGAAACCCGCTCGCAGCTTTTCCTCATCGAACGGTTCGCGACTACCATCTTCTTTGATCACTCGAGGCAACAACAACTCGGCGATTTCGTAGGTGGTGAAGCGCTCATGACAGGACAGACACTCGCGCCGACGGCGCACCTGGCCGCCTTCGGCTACCAGACGAGAATCAATAACTTTGGTATCGTCAGCACTACAGAATGGACAATGCATGAGGGTGTTTTGCCTTTTGAGACGAAAATTTGCGGGATATTAACACAATTTGTAGACCACACCCCCACCGAATGCTCATAGCCCTGCGCCATCCAGGAACAGCACACACCCGTAACAAAAGCGTCATATAGCACTTATATAGTGCTAAACTTCCGAAAAACTGATTCTGCAGTATTCCTCCCGAGCACCTAAATGACCAAACAATCCGGTAACACAACGGCTCAACCGGAGCCGGTTTTCATCCCCCGTGAACTCAGCTGGCTGTCCTTTAATGCCAGAGTCCTGCAAGAGGCAGAAGACCCCATCACGCCGTTGATAGAGCGCATGCGCTTCCTTGGCATTTTTTCCAGTAATATGGACGAGTTTTTTCGCGTTCGGGTCGCCGATGTGCGACGCCAGATGATGCTAAGCAACTCCGATGCACCGGATACCAGCAACGAACTGCTGCTGACCGACATTCAGGACAAGGTCAACAAACTCAACAAAAAGTTCGACCAAATCTACAAGCGCATCAAGAAAGAACTGAAGGCCAAACATATCGAACTGCTGACCAGCCACACCCAGCTCGACGTGGCTCAGAAGGAGTGGTTGGACGACTACTACGTCGATAACATTCGCCCCTACATTTCGCCCATCATTGCCCATGACTCACTGGACTTGGAAGCCAGTCTCAGCGACGACGAATTCTATTTGGCCGTGGCCATGACGCGAGGCGCAAGAACCACCTTCGCCGTAGTGCAAGTTCCCGCTCAGGATACCGACCGCTTTATTCTGCTGCCCAAGAAAGAAGACAGCACCGTAAAGCAGTTTTTGCTCCTTGAAGACGCTCTGAAACACTCGCTCAACGACATTTTCAAGGTCGCTTTCGAGTACGACAGTATCAGCGCCTATTCCTTTAAAATGACGCGGGATGCTGAACTGGACCTTAGTAACGAGATCGATGAAAGCCTGTTGGCCAAAATGTCGTCCGGCCTGAAGAAACGACTGTCTGCAGAACCTGTGCGCCTGGTATACGATGAGGAAATGCCGGAAGGTATGGTGAAGTTCCTGAAGCACCGACTGCACTTCACAAGCTACGACTCGCTGAATCCCAGCGGCCCTACCCGCAACTTCCGAGACTTTATTGGTTTCCCCAATGTGGGTCACCACTCACTGGAATTCAACAAGCTGCCAATCATCGCATCCAGCGCCTTTGACCGTCACGACAGCGCCTTCGACGCCATCGCCGAACGGGACATTCTACTGTATTACCCCTACCACTCGTTCAATCACTTTACCGAACTTCTGCGCCAGGCCTCGTTCGACCCCAAAGTGACCGAAATTTGTATCAATATCTACCGGGTAGCGAGTAACTCCAAAGTACTGGGCGCCCTGGCCGACGCCGCGCGCAACGGCAAGAAAGTCACGGTGGTAGTCGAACTGCACGCGCGCTTTGATGAACAAAATAACGTCAAGGTCTCGCGCGAACTACAGACCCTCGGCATTCAGGTAGAGTTCGGCATTCCATCGCTGAAGATCCATTCCAAGCTGTGTCTGATCACTCGCAAAGAAGGCCGTGGCATCAAGCGCTACGCCCATATTGGCACTGGTAACTTCCACGAGCGCAACGCCAAGATCTACACTGACTACAGTCTCTACACCGCGCACGACGAAATTACGTCGGAAGTCGCTCAGGTATTTCAGTTCATAAAGTACAGCTATCGCCACCCGAAGCTCAAACACTTGATTCTATCGCCGATAAACAGCCGTAGTCGCTTTAACGAACTGATCGACCGCGAGATCGAACTGGCTAAAGCCGGGCGCCCTGCATCAATGAAAATTAAGGTCAACAATCTGGTGGACAAGCAGTTGAGTGAAAAACTCTGTGAAGCTAACCTCGCCGGCGTCGACATTAAACTGGTTATTCGCGGCATGACCTCTCTCACTCCAAATCTCGCGAACAGCACCAAAGGCATGCAATTCACCAGCATTGTTGATCGCTTTTTGGAACATGCCCGGGTGCTGGTATTCGGTAACGATGGCGACCCGCAAGTGTTTATTACTTCCGGCGACTGGATGAGCCGCAACATCGACCGCCGTGTAGAAGTTGGGACGCCGATTTACGACGCGCAGCTGAAACAGCAGATTATTGACGTGCTCGATATTCACATCAGCGACAACGTCAAAGCTCGCATCATTGATGCCAACCAAAGTAACCACTACGTGGATCACAGCGGCAAGAAAGTCCGAGCGCAGATCGCTATCCACAACTACCTGCAGGGACTGGAAGAAAATCTGGAAGATGCGGACTAGGCCGCAACCGGCGTTTCTGACAAGCATCAATATACAATGAGGTGCATCTGTGTTCTGATATTAGCTGATATTAAGCTCATTACAGAGAGCACGACGTGACATCCGAATCTCCCAGCAAGCGCATTGCCGCTATTGACCTCGGCTCCAACAGTTTTCACATGCTGCTGGCCGAAAGCTCCGACCACGGCCTAAAAGTCTTTCACCGCGAAAAACGCCAGGTGGCTCTGGCCAAAGGTTTACAAAGCAACAATCGTCTGACCCCGGAATCCATTGAGTATGCCCTGGAAACACTCCAGGTGTTTGCCGATATTCTCAAACAGTTTCGTCCGGATTTGGTGCGAATCGTCGGCACCTACACCTTTCGCAAAGCCAAGAATATTGGCGAACTGACCAAGCCAGCGAGAAAGTTTCTGCCATACCCCATCGAAATCATGTCCGGCATCGAAGAGGCGCGACTGATCTTTCAAGGGGTGAGCCACAATAACGTCCTCAGTGATAATCATCTGATCGTAGATATCGGCGGCGGTAGCACTGAGATGATCATCGGTAAAGACCATATACCGCAACAGTTACACAGCTGCGATGTCGGCTGCGTCAGCCTCTCGGAGCACTACTTCGCCAGCGGTGATATTTCCGAAGCAGCGTTCCGCAAAGCCATCATCTTCGCCGAACAACAGGTCGCCCCTATTCGCAAGCGCTATCGCAAAAGCGGCTGGAAGCACGTGCTCGGCACATCGGGCACTATCAAAGCCATTTCGGGCTTTGTCAGTGAGAATATTGATCCTGATGGTGTGATTACCCTGAAGATGCTCAACAGCATCAAAGACCGACTGCTGGCGGCAGAAAATATATCCGAGATATCCCTGCCGGGTGTCAATGAAGATCGCTATGGGGTTATTTGCGGCGGCCTGGCGGTATTGATCGCTGTATTCGAGGTTATGGAAATCGACACCATGCGTTACTGCGACCACGCCCTGCGCGAAGGCCTTGTCGCCGAGGTAGAGGACCGTATACATCTGACCGACGTACGCGATTTCAGCGTCAGCCAACTTGGCAAACGCTTTAATGCTGACATTGAACAGGCCTTTCGCGTCGAAAAAGACGCTCTCTATATGTTCGACGAAGCTGAAGGCACGTGGAAACTGGACAACCCGGCGCACCGCAATTTGTTGCGCTGGGCCTGCCAGCTGCACGAAATTGGCCACCATCTGAATTATCAAAAAGCCAACCAACATGCGCAGTACATTGTTAACAATGCATCACTGGCCGGCTTCAACCAGGAACAGCAGGAAGTTCTCGCCTATATATTACTGTCGCAGCGCAAGGCATTGAAACTGGACCAACTTCCTGATCTGGCGAGCTATAGAGACAAGGACATTTTTAGAGTAGTTCTGATCTTTCGCCTTGCTATTCTGCTGAATCGCTTTCGCCAGGAAGGGGATCTGCTGCCCTTCGCCTGCAGCTTTGAAAAGAAGAGCATCCGTCTGAGATTCGGCGAAGAATGGCGTGGTGGTGCCGAACTGTTCAGCGCTGATCTCGAAAAAGAGCAACAGCGCTTTCAGAAGGTCAATTTGGATATTGAGTTTGAATTTGCCTAACGGGCAAACAATCTGATCAGAGGATCCTTAGGCAACAGGGGATTAACTCCCCAAGTCATCCCCAATCACCAGATTGCGTCCGGCGTCTTTCGCCCGATACAAGTGCTCGTCGGCAATGTTCAACTGATCATCCAATGACGTGCTGAGCTGATTCGTAACTCCAGCGCTAAATGATACATAGACCGTTTCGTCGTTGCCGATATCTATGGGCGTACTGGAAACGATTGAACGCACCTTATCAAGATAGGCACTGGCTTTTTCGTTATCCAGCCCAGGCAAGAGTGTAAAAAACTCTTCACCACCAGCACGCGCAACCAAAAAGCGTCCCAGCGTACTCTCCAAAATCTCACCAAACTGCGTCAATACCCGATCGCCGGCTTCGTGGCCGTGGGTGTCATTGATATTTTTGAAGTAATCAATATCAATCACTGCCGCCGCTAGCGGGGACGCCGCGGACAATGCATGAGCATAGAACTCTTCACCGTGCTCAAAGAAATAGCGTCGATTGTAGAGATTGGTTAAATGATCTCGATTGGCAGCATTTCGAATCTGCTCAATCAACTCAAGGGACTCGACATTGTGACTCACCCGACAATAAAACTCTTCCTGATTGAAGGGCTTCTGCAGAAAGTCATTGGCGCCGTTCTTGATAAATTTGGCAGAGAGGTTGGTCTGACCCTCAGACGACAATCCGATAATCACCAGGTCTGATTTTTCGTACTTGTGACGAATATTCTGCACCAACTCAAAACCATCCATACGCGGCATATTGTAGTCAGTGATCAGTAATTTAATGTCGGGGTTGTCGAGCAACACCTTAACCGCGTCGATACCGTCATTGGCCGACACGACCTGAAATAGATGTCGCTTCAGCAGCTCACAGATATGATTACGGGAGGTATCGGAATCATCCACCACCAGCACTTTAACATCCTGATTTTTGGACAAACGGTTAACCAGATTCACCGCGTAATTATAAGAGTAGCGCCCCTCTTTAATGACATAATCCACAATGCCCTTTGAGAGCAAGCGCTCGCGCCGTTCATCATCATAGCTCCCGGTGAGCACAATGGTCGGAACCTGCTGTTCGAGCATATAGTCCACCACCTCGCCATCGGGCGCATCGGGCAGATTCAAGTCCACCAGGGCAGCAAACAGATCATCCTTGTGAGCAGCGTAAGCAACTTTGGTCTGTGCAAAATCGGCTGCATAGACGGCTTCAATGCCGTCATCACTCTTCAGAACATGGCGCACAATCTTGCTGACGATAGGGCTGTCTTCCACAACCAGGATTTTTTTAATTGAGTTCATAGGTAATCGTCGAGATAAATTTATATTTATTAGAGTTTAGCTAAACCCGGGAGATTTTCCCGAGCTATATAGAGTAAAGCCGGGCAGAACCCGGCTTTTACAAAAGTGCTTATCGACGCCTCGGCGCACGCCTCTGACCCTGGCGATCTCGTCCTTGACCACCGCGCCCCTGACCGCCACGAGAATCACGCGACTCACTGCGGCGTCTTGGCCCCAGCTCGGGGGTTTCCACCAATAGCTCCTCTGGAGGCTGCTCGCACTTCAAATCTTGCCCCAACAGCTCCTGAATCGGCATCAGACGGAACGCATCATCTTCGCAGGCAAAGCTGATGGAAGTACCGGTCTTTCCGGCACGACCGGTACGACCAATGCGGTGAACATAATCTTCAGGCTCTTCTGGCAGAGTAAAGTTTACGACATGACTGATGCCATCGATGTGAATACCGCGGCCAGCCACATCTGTTGCTACCAGAACCTTCAGCTGACCTGATTTAAACCCTTCCAGGGTTTTCACACGCTTATTCTGAGCAATCTCGCCAGACAGAATTCCCACTTTGAAATCGTGTCTTTCCAGTCTTTCGTGCAAGCGACGACACTCGTCGCGACGATTGGCAAACACTATCAGGCTCTCCACGTCATCCTGTTGCAGAATGTTATAGAGCAAGGTGTATTTTTCTTCAGTCGCAGCCAGATAGATATGCTGGGTAACTCGGTCAGTAGCCACGCTCTCCGGCTCGATTTCAATACGCGTGGGATTTTCTGTCCA
>JALUYN010000561.1 GCA_027012915.1 Cellvibrionaceae bacterium | reverse complement strand
TTGAAAGGACTCTACTTTCGCCCGATCACCGCCCTCAACAAGCACCTTGACTGTGCCATCGGGGAGTTTCAATAGCTGTAAAATGGTCGAAACAGTACCCACTGAATAAAGCTCATCAGGACCGGGATCGTCGTCGGCCGGGTTACGCTGTGCCAACAACAGAACTTCTTTATCCCCTTCCATGGCCTGTTCTAAAGCAGCAATGGATTTGTCACGCCCAACAAACAATGGAATGACCATGTGCGGATACACAACAACATCCCTGAGCGGTAACAGTGGCAAATCAATCAACGGGGTTTCCGGCGAATCACTCTCAACCATCAAAGGCCTCACAAACAAACTAGGATAACAAGAAACGAATTTGGGGACGGAAAGAAAAAAAACAAGCCATCCCCAAAAATATAGACAAAATAAAAGGGGCATGAGCCCCTTTTACGTAGTACTTACTGCTTTTGGCGGAATCGAACCGATTTATTCCTCAGGCGCTGCCTTTGGTGCAGGCTCTTCCTGCTCTTCAGCTGTTTCGTAGACCAGCAAGGGCTCAGACTCCCCTTTAATAACAGATTCGTCCACTACAACCTTACTCACATTATCTTCACTTGGAATCTTGTACATGGTGTCGAGCAATACGGATTCCATAATGGAGCGAAGGCCGCGAGCGCCAGTTTTTCGCTCCATTGCCTTGTTAGCCACAGCTTCGAGCGCATCGGTGCGAAAATCGATATCCACACCCTCCATTTTGAAGAGTTTGCCATATTGCTTGGTCAGGGAGTTCTTGGGTTCGGTCAGAATTTGCACCAGCGCCTCAAGATCCAACTCTTCCAGAGTAGCTATAACAGGAAGACGACCGACAAACTCGGGGATCAGGCCATAGCGCACCAAGTCTTCTGGTTCCAGCTCTTTAAAGGTCTCACCGACATTTTTGCTGTCGTCCTTGCTCTTTACTTCAGCCCCAAATCCGATACCGCCTTTTTCCGAACGATCACGAATAACTTTATCCAGACCGGCAAAAGCGCCGCCGCAGATAAATAGGATATTAGATGTATCCACCTGCAGAAATTCCTGCTGTGGATGCTTGCGGCCGCCCTGCGGAGGCACGGACGCTACCGTACCTTCAATAAGCTTCAACAGCGCCTGCTGAACACCTTCACCTGACACGTCGCGAGTAATAGACGGGTTGTCAGATTTCCGCGAAATCTTGTCGATTTCATCAATATAAACAATGCCTTGCTGGGCCTTTTCAACGTCGTAATCGCATTTTTGCAGAAGCTTCTGAATGATATTTTCAACGTCTTCACCGACATAACCAGCCTCGGTAAGCGTGGTCGCATCAGCAATGGTAAACGGAACATTCAGAAGGCGAGCCAAGGTCTCAGCGAGAAGAGTTTTACCACTACCTGTTGGACCGACCATCAAAATGTTACTTTTTCCTAGCTCGACGTCCTCTTTGTCTTTTTTGCCCTCGTCAGCACGCAGACGTTTGTAGTGGTTATATACCGCTACCGCCAGTACCTTCTTCGCGCGTTTTTGGCCGATAACATACTGATCCAGGGTCTCGGAGATTTCAAACGGTGTTGGCAAACGATCGGAAGAGCCCTCAGACGCGCTCTCCTGTATTTCTTCACGAATAATATCGTTGCACAAATCGACACATTCATCGCAGATAAACACCGAAGGTCCGGCAATCAGCTTGCGTACCTCATGCTGACTCTTTCCACAGAAAGAGCAGTACAGCAATTTTCCGCTGTCATCGCCATTATCACTGGTGTGGTCGGTCATTAAACCTCTCCGTAAACTCTTTTTATTAATACGCTACTACAATGGAGCCAAACCCCCGGTTTTTCAAGGGCACAGCTCCAACAAATGCCGGATTTGGCTTACGCCTCCTGGCGATGGTTTAGCACGGCATCGATCAAGCCATATTTCATAGACTCTTCCGCACTCATAAAGTTGTCTCTTTCTGTGTCTTCGGCAATTTTTGACACATCTTGACCTGTGTGAAACGCCATAATCTCGTTCAGGCGATCTCGAGTCTTCAGGATTTCCTGGGCGTGAATATGAATATCACTCGCCTGCCCCTGGGCACCACCGCTAGGCTGGTGAATCATGGTACGAGAGTTTGGCAGACAGTAGCGCTTACCTTTGGCTCCTGCTGTAAGCAAAAACGCGCCCATGCTGCACGCCTGGCCGATACACATGGTGCTGACATCTGGCTTTATAAACTGCATGGTGTCGTAAATTGACATGCCTGCAGTGACAGATCCGCCGGGCGAATTGATATACAGGTGGATATCTTTATCCGGGTTTTCTGCCTCCAGGAACAACAACTGTGCAACAACAAGATTGGCCATGTGATCCTCTACCTGGCCCACCATAAAAATTACCCGCTCTTTTAACAAGCGCGAATAGATATCAAAAGAACGCTCACCACGAGCAGTCTGCTCGATAACCATTGGCACCAAACCGGAGTTTTCAATCACCTGGCTCTGAGAAGTCGGATCAATTATCGCCATCTTGCTTTTATTTCCTTGAGAATAATCAACGAGTTAGCCTCCATATCCCAACGAGAATCGAGGAGCGGAAGCGTCAATAGAATTCGAGCTTAAACGTTGCCGGGATGATATTCCAGCGTTAGAACTGAAAAGAAGGGAAAATGCCGCGAAACAGAACGTTTCGCGGCGAAAATGGCTATAAATTAGCCGGCCTGCTCTGCAGGCTTGATAACTTCTTCGTAAGTGCTCTGTACATCACTTACTTTGCAGCTGGACAAAATATGATCAACAACTTGATCTTCCAAAACCACGGACTCAACACCGCTCAGCAGCTGCTGGTTGCCGTAGTAGTAGTTGATTACCTCTTCAGGCTCTTGATAGGTAGAGGCAATCTCCTCGACCATTGAGCGAACCTTGTCAGCATCAACCTCGATTTCTGCACCCTTAACGATCTCCCCAACGATCAAGCCAAGAGCAACACGACGCTCGGCCTGCTCTTTGAACATATCGTCTGGCAGCAGAGATTTCAGGTCCATATCCGGCTGAGCACCACCGAACTGCTGCATCATTTGACCGCGCAAGCCTTCGATCTCACTGGCAACCAAGGCGTTAGGCACTTCGACGTCGTTCGCCTCGACCAACTTGTCCATCACGGACGCTTTCAGCTTCTGCTTGGCAGCGTTCTTCAACTCACGCTCCATATTGGACTTAACGTCCGCCTTAAACTCGGCCTCATCTTCGGTTTCAACACCGAACTTCGCAAAGAACTCTTTGTTCAGTTCTGGCAATTTCTGAATCTCGTTGCCTTTTACTTTTACTTCAAACTGAACAGCGGCGCCTTTCAGATCTTCGCTGTGGTAATCCTCAGGGAAAGTCAGATCCAGAGTGGTCTCTTCGCCTGGCTTCATACCCAGAATTCCATCCTCAAAACCTGGAATCATGGAATTTGAACCCAATACCAGCTGCTGATCTTCAGCAGTGCCGCCGTCAAAGGCTTCACCATCTTTGGTGCCTTTGTAGTCGATAGTAACGCGATCACCTTTCTGAGCTTTGCGCTTGCTTTCTTTCCAGTCAGCTTGCTGCTTCTGCAGAGTGGTGATCATGTTATCGATATCTTTGTCCGTTACATCAGCTTCCAAACGCTCAATTTCAAAGCTGGAAGTGTCTGCAAGCACAACTTCCGGGTAAACTTCGAAAGTTGCAATAAATTCTACATCTTTGCCTTCGGCCATTTCTTTTGGCTCGATAGAAGGCTGGCCAGCAGGCTTTACATCTTCCTGCTGAACGGCTTCGTAGAAAGACTGGCTCATCAATTCACCCAGAACTTCCTGACGCACACCGACACCAAAACGTTGCTTAACCACTTTCAAAGGCACTTTGCCTTTGCGGAAACCATTAAGGCGTACGGTTTTGGCGGCTTGCTGAAGACGCTTTTGAACTTCAGAATCGATTTGTTCGGCGGGAATGCCAACGGTCATGCGACGCTCTAAACCAGAAGTCGTCTCAATTGAAACCTGCATGATGTTCCTCGTGAAAAGTAAGGTGATTGCTGAATCAGCAAAGTCTAAATGAAAGTAACAATGTAGAAAGAGTGGTGCGGACGGGGAGACTTGAACTCCCACATCTTGCGATACCAGAACCTAAACCTAGCGCGTCTACCAATTCCGCCACGTCCGCGTTTCTTTCACATCAACTTGAAAACAACTATAAGCCTTTGATTTTTCTCAAACTATTCTATCAAAAGCAGTGTTCCCAAGTTCAAGGGGTGCAGATTTTGCCACACTCCCCTACAGGGTTCAACAAAATAAACCGGGTTTTGGTTGAACCTGTTCTTTTGGTTGAATTAGTAGCCATTTATTTTGGAAAAGACAGCAGCAAAACAGCCGAGGACGAGCCATTATTGACTACATTAACGGACTGCAAATTCGCTGGAACCATCACTGCACTCTCTTCCCCTAAATTCTGACCCTCGACGCTGACCGACCCCGACACGCTGATGACCAGCGCATAATCCAACGCCTTTTCCATCTCGTAGGTGCTATTTGGCTGCAGCGTTAGCCGCCAAACAAAGAAACTGTCGAAGTCCACAACCTCTTCGATAAGGTATCCTTCACCGCGACCCAGCTCATTGAGCACGGCCAAGTCAGGTACATCAAGCTGCATAGAGCCCAAGGCTTGTTCTGTATCCCAGTGAGACTGTGTAAGAACCTTTTGTGCAAACGAAATGATCTGACGCTCGTAAACAGGCGTTTGAAACTCGATAGTCCTAACGCCATGCATTAAAGAGTGCGGAGTATGCGTAGGGACTTTTAGCACGTCTCCGACCTCAAGTGCTTTCACGCCCTTAAAACGATCCATACTTTTGCGCAACGCCAACTCTCTATCGAGCAGCTCAGCAGGCAATGTTGCCAGCCAGCGCTTGGCTGTGTCTGCCATTACAGGCTCATTGGCACCAATACCGTCACGGACTCTACATTCATCAAGCCGCTCGTCGACCTCTCGACGAACGATTTCATATTCTTTTACCGCCTCTGAAAACGCGATCTTGCATTCGTCATCACTCGAAAATTCACTACGAACAGCTGGGTCAAAACCAATACAGATCCCCCCTCTTCCATCAGGCCACGCCTGATCATCTACATGGGTCACCACATAGACTTCCTGCTTTTCCTGGTGTTGCTCAAAGTAAAGATCACCGTATACCTCTTCTGGTAACGGATCGAGAATCTTTAACAGATTTAGCTGTCGGTGCCTGCCTTTGGCCAAGCTCTGAGGCGCCACAGCCAACAACCATGGAAGCGGTATCGAGGACACACCGTCAGTAACACGCGACTGCCCTCTTGCCTCAATACCGGTATACCAGATTTCCCTACCCCAAGGTTTAGGAATGGCAATGGGTTCGAGGGCTACTGGTTCCTTAATATTAAACAACGGCAATCCATATTGTCCCGCCCATTGGCGAAGCTCCACATCAACTCCGGCAAGACTATCGAGCATTTCATCGCGCCATTGCCCGACAGCCAGGCTCGACAAAGTACCGCCGACACATTCAGCCACAACTACCAGAACTATGTTGGACACGGGTTCCAGATAATACTGCTCATATTCAAAACGGAAACTGATCAGTTGGGAGTCACTGGAGCCCTGCCCACTGCAGGCCGCCTGAATATAAGCTTCCGGATTATCGACAGCGATAAAATGATTCAATGTAACCCCAGCGTGGTTGCGCAAAGCGCGCAGTCTACCAAATCCATAAACCTGATGAATAGGCAAAAAAAATCCGGGGCAAGCCCCGGATTCTCTAAGAACAGAATAGCTTACACGCGCTCTAGCACGGTAGAGATACCCTGACCCAGACCGATACACATGGTGGAAATACCCACGTTCCAGTCTTTTTCCTGCATAACAGTCAACAAAGATCCGGTGATACGAACACCGGAACAACCGAATGGGTGACCCAGCGCGATAGCGCCGCCATTGAGGTTTACCTTGTCTTCCATGTCATCCAGCAGCTCCAGATCTTTCAATACTGGCATCGCCTGGGCGGCGAAAGCTTCGTTCAACTCGACGTAGTCAACATCTTTCATGTTCATACCCAGTTGCTTCAGAGCTTTCTGAGTAGAAGGTACAGGACCGTAACCCATGATGGACGGATCAACACCAGCCAGAGTCGCAGAAGTTACTTTAGCAATTGGCTTCAAGCCCAGAGACTGAGCGCGCTCAGCGGACATAACCAACATCACAGAAGCACCATCGGTGATCTGAGAAGAAGTACCTGCAGTTACTGTACCAGTTGCTGGGTTAAACGCTGGACGCAGCTGAGACAGACCTTCAACGGTAGTCTCTGGACGGATGGTTTCGTCCTGCTCAATCAGAGCTGGCGCGCCAGCTTCGTCGTGACCCATGATAGGAATAATCTCACGATCAAATTTTCCAGCTTCACGTGCCGCAGCGGCAAGACGGTGCGAACGTGCACCGAACTCATCCTGTTGCTCACGGGTAATACCGTGCAGCATGCCCAGGTACTCAGCGGTCATACCCATGCTGCCAGCAGCTTGTGCTACGGACAGACCCATTTTCGGGTTAGGGTTAACGCCTTGCATCATGTTGATGTGACCCATGTGCTCCACACCGCCGATCAGGTATACGTCACCCAGGCCCGCCATGATATTGGCAGTAGCAGTGTGCAGTGCAGACATGGAAGAACCACACAGACGGTTAACAGTCTGACCAGGTACAGTGTGAGGCAGACCGGCACGCAGAATGATCATGCGAGCGATGTTCATCGCCTGCTCATCACGCTGCATTACACAACCCCAGATCACGTCATCAATGGTAGCCGGATCAACGGATTCATTACGCGCCAACAGACCCTTGATGATTTCTGCACTGATTTCATCAGCGCGAACATTGCGAAAACAACCATTTTTGGAACGGCCCATCGCACTACGAGCGTAGTCTACAACTACCGCATCTCTTGGATTCAAGCTCACTTCACTTTCTCCTATATATCCAGTGGACCGCCCTTAGGCGTAGAATTTCTTGCCGTTGGCAGCCATGTCACGAATCATATCGATTGCTTCGTAACGCTTGCCAAGATCTTTGTACTTGTCACAGGCTTCAACGAACTTGTCAGCGCCCATGTCATCAATCCAACGGAATACACCACCACGGAATGGAGGGAAGCCAACGCCGTAGATCAGCGCCATATCCGCTTCAGCCGCACTGCCTACAATACCCTCTTCCAGGCAGCGAGCCAGCTCGTTAGCCATTGGAATCATCATGCGCATAATGATTTCGTCAGTTTCGAAATCCTTGGATTCTGCAACAACAGGCTTGAGCAGCTCGTAAGTTTCTTCGGAAACCACTTTCTTGGGCTTGCCGCGCTTGTCTTCTTCGTAAACGTAGAAACCTTTACCGTTCTTCTGACCGTAACGACCATTTTCGTACATCACATCGCCACAAGTCTTGTAGGTTTTGGTCATGCGATCAGGGAAGCCTTCAGCCATAACCTTCTCTGCGTGGTCACCGGTATCGATACCAACAACGTCAGACAGGTAAGCAGGTCCCATTGGCCAGCCCCATTTCTCCATAACTTTATCCACTTTCTGGAAATCCGCACCATCGCGAACCAGGTCAGCGAAACCAGCGAAGTATGGGAACAGAACGCGGTTAACCAGGAATCCAGGGCAATCGTTTACGACAATGGCTTTCTTACCCATAGCGTTAGCGTAAGCAACGGTACGAGCTACTGCAGTGTCAGAGGTCTTTTCACCGCGAATAACTTCAACCAGGGGCATAGCGTGAACCGGGTTAAAGAAGTGCATACCACAGAAGTTCTCTGGGCGCTCCAGAGCTTCGGCCAGGTAAGTAATGGAAATGGTAGAGGTATTGGAAGCGATGATTGCGTCTTCAGAAACCTGCTTCTCAACGTCGGCCAGCACAGCGTGCTTAACTTTTGGATTCTCAACAACCGCTTCTACAACGATATCTACACTGTCAAAGTTGTCGTAGGACAGAGTTGCCTCAATGCTGGACAGGATGGCGCCCATCTTGTCAGCAGTCATGCGGCCGCGAGATACGCGCTTGCTCAGCAGCTTGTTGGCTTCACTCATACCAAGATCCAGACCCGCCTGAGCGATGTCTTTCATCTTGATAGGCGTACCTTTTAGAGCTGATTGATAGGCGATACCACCACCCATGATGCCCGCACCCAATACTGCAGCACGCTCAACTTTCTTGTCAGCTTTCTTTTCCCAATCTTTGGCTTTCTTGGCCAGCAGTTGGTCGCTCAGGAACAGCCCAACCAGAGATTGTGCAACACTGGTGGTAGCTACCTTGGCAAAACCTTCAGATTCAACAGCCAGAGCGCCGTCACGGTCCAGGCCGGCACCTTTCTGAATGCACTTAACTGCGGTTACAGGTGCAGGGTAGTTTGGACCGGCCTGACCGGCGATAAAGGCTTTGGCGGTTTCAAACGCCATCAAAGATTCAGTGCCATTGAGCTGCAGAGGAGCCTTCTTGACTTCACGACGGGCCTGGTAATCCAATTTTCCGTCGATAGCGCGCTGCAGAGTTTGCAGAGCTGCATCGCGCAGAGCTTCA
>JALUYN010000560.1 GCA_027012915.1 Cellvibrionaceae bacterium | reverse complement strand
GGGCTCGGCTTCAGGCTTGTCGGTTGTTATTGTCATAATGACCTGGAATCACCATTTTTTTGATACGGTATCACCTGTTGAAATCTCAGGCAATCGGAGATAGTAGCTTTACGTTGAAAACAGTAGTTCTACATTGAGGGCAGCAGTTCTGCGTTGAAGGCAGTAGTTTCACGTTGAAGACATTAGTTTCGCGCTGAAGGCAATAGTTTCGCGCTGAAGGCTCTAGCTCTGTAAGGCAATTCTGTTTCAGCGAAGGCGTATAGCGATGGCGCCGAGAGAAAACTACACAAAATGGAATAAGCCCAGGCAGGATAATAAAAATGGCCACACAAGAAGCTTACGTCAGTGATATGCCGGTTGAGGTGAAACCTCGCCGTATGAATTTCCCTTTTAAACGTACAGAAAAACGTTTGTTCTTTGATAACAATGTTCTGAAGTCTGCCTTCTGGGCGGCGCTGTCGTCCACATTTCCGGCAGGTGAAAAAGAGTTTATCGATTCAGTGCGACTCTACAAAGATCAGGTAAAAGACCCGAAGTTGCAGGAGCAGATTCAGGGTTTTATCGGTCAGGAAGGGCAGCACAGTGGTCAGCATATGCAGTTTAATCGACAGCTGTGCGATCTTGGTTTTGATGCTGTGCGACTGGAAAAGCATTTGGAAAAAGATATTAAAAAATATCTGAAGGTGCGCGATAACAAAACTCGATTGGCGATGACGGTGGGTATGGAGCACATCACCGCGATTATGGCTGATCATGCGCTAAATAATCCCGAAGTGTTCGATGGTATGGACGACACCATTCGCCAGTTGTTGCTGTGGCATGCCGTGGAAGAAGTTGAGCACAAGGCAGTTGCCTTCGATGTGTATATGACCTGTGAGGGTGATCGCGAATTTTTGCACAAGGCGATGAAGTTGGAGCTGCGCTTGTTTACCTTCCGAATTTCTATGTACATTCTGAAGTTGCTTTGGTGGTCGAAGACCATGCCAAGATGGCGCGATATAAAGGGTTTCTATCGAATGCTGTTTGGTGAGATTGGTGTTGTTAGGTTAACCCGCTCTATGTATCGCGATTATTTCCGCAGCGACTTTCATCCGTGGGATCACCAGAATCAGGAATTGGTGGATATGTGGAAAGAGAAGTTCTACCGCGCGGAGTTTGATCGAGCCAGCGACGAGTTTAAAAAGCAGGCGTGAGCTGTCCCCACCAAGTACATAACCCGATTCCCTTTTAGGCTGGAGCACTCAAGCCGCCTCTATTTGCAGATCGTCATTCCCGCGAAAGCGGGAATCTGATTCGATTAGTTTCTGCCAAGAATGGAGGCCCTAAAAATGAATCCCCAGATTTTTAATCCGATAACTCAGCGTTGATGGTTTGATGTTTAATCGTTGCGCTGCACCACCCTGACCAGAAATCTTCCCATTCGCAGCTTTCAACGCTTTGATAATGTTCTGTTTTTCCAACTCGCGAAACTGCTCCTCGGTTAAGTAGTCAGAATCGTCTTTTTCAGTTTGAGTCGCGCCATCAATGGCGGCTTCCGATAACAGTGAAGGCAATGCCAGGTCCAGCCTGAGTTTCCCATCCTGACTGAGAATTACCGCCCGCTCGATAACGTTTTTCAATTCTCGAATATTTCCCGGCCAGTGATGTTGCTGCAGCTGCTGAAGCTGTTGGCTGGTCAGCCCCTTGATGTGTCTGCCCAGTTGTTTGCTGCTCTCTTGAATAAAATGCTGAGCAATGGCTGAGATGTCGTCGCGACGTTCTCTGAGGGGAGGCACTTCCACGGGAAAAACACTGAGGCGGTAGTAGAGGTCTTCTCGAAAGCGGCCGGCTTTTACTTCCTCAATTAACGAGCGATTAGTGGCGGCGATAATACGCACATCAACCCTTATGGTTTTTTCGTCGCCTACCCGCTCGAATTCGTTTTCCTGAAGCGCTCGCAACAGCTTTCCCTGCAAGTCGAGTGGTATCTCACCTACCTCGTCGAGAAATAGCGTGCCGTGATTGGCGAGTTGCAGACGACCGACGCGGTCCCGATGGGCGCCGGTAAATGAGCCTTTTATATGGCCAAAGAATTCGCTCTCAAATAGATCTGCGGGAATGGAAGCACAGTTGACCTTAACCAGCGGCTGTTCAGCGCGCTCGCTGTTTTCATGAATGGCTCTGGCCACCATTTCCTTGCCGACACCGGACTCTCCAAGAATCAATACGCTGGCCGGGGTTTGCGCTACGGCGTAGATCTGGGCCAGAGTTCGCTGAATCGCCTGGCTTTGGCCGATGATACCGCTGAAGCCGGCATTGGATCTTATTTCATCCCTTAGATAGTCACGCTCTTGCTCCAACTGTTCTTTGAGTCGTTGGATCTCGTCAAACGCCTGCTGTTTTTCCTGTTCGGCTCTCAGCCGTTCTGAAATTTCTCTAAAAACCACAACGGCGCCGCTGACCTGCCCGTCTTCCCATATAGGGGTACTGGTGTATTCCACTGCGATGCAGTGACCGTCTGAATGCCAGAACACTTCGTCGTCCACCTGATGCACTTCGCCGTCGCGCAGGGCGGCGTAGATGGGGCATTCATCCACAGGATAATGGCTGCCATCCGCGTGGGAGTGGTGGTGAATGTCGTGCAGCTTTTTCCCAATCAGATCCTTCTCGCACCAACCGAGAATTCTGTGGGCGGCATCGTTGACGAAAGTGGTGCGTCCCTCATTGTCCAGGCCGTAAATGCCCTCGCCAGCAGCGGCCAATATGAGTTGATGGCGATGCTGCAGGCTTTGCAGGTCGCTATCGGCAGAAGGCGTCTCCGTGGTCATGATAGTGCTCCCAGTTTTTTGAGAATGCTATCTCAGTTTTCTGTTATTCGCAAAATGTTGTGAATGCCAAGAGTTGTAAGTCATTGAATTTAAAGAAAACGATGATTGGCACGGCTTTTGTAATAACAGACTGCAAGAGGGTAAATGCTGTAACCAATGGAGAAAACCATGACCAACCCCCTGGAAAAAAATGAGTCGCGTCCACCGCTGCCGCCGTTTACTGCGGAAACTGCCGCAGCCAAGGTTCAGGCTGCCGAAGATGCCTGGAACAGTCGCGATCCCGTAAAGGTGTCACTGGCTTACACGCCTGATACTGAATGGCGCAACCGCGGTGAATTCCTCAAAGGTCGAGATGCGGTGCAGGACTTCCTGACTCGCAAGTGGCAGAAGGAGTTGAACTACCGATTGAAGAAGGAACTGTGGTCCTACACCGATAACCGCATTGGTGTGACCTTCCGCTACGAGTGGCATGACGATTCCGGTAACTGGTTTCGATCTTATGGCAATGAGCTCTGGGAATTTGCTGAGAATGGCCAGATGCGCCGACGCATTGCCAGTATCAATGATCTGCCCATCGATGAGTCGGAGCGGGAGCTGGTTTGAAGCAGGCCCTGAATAGTTAACAAAGGTTTTCGGCGGCGGCCCCGACCGTCGAACTCGTTACTCTCGTTATCGGGGCACCCTAAAAAATTATGACTGTGTGTTTGTTGTGAATCTGTTTGGAATGGAGAACTGTTATGTCCGAGATTACTTTGTATCGTCACCCTCTGTCTGGTCACGCCCATCGCGCCGAGTTGCTGCTCTCACTGCTGGGTATTAAGGCAAATCTGGTGGATGTGGATTTGATGAAAGGCGAGCAAAAGAGCCCTGAGTTCCTGAAGAAGAATCCGCTGGGGCAGGTGCCCGTGCTTGAGGACGGTGACACTGTGATTGCCGATTCGAACGCCATTCTGGTGTACCTGGCTACCAAGTACGATCCAGCTCGACGCTGGTTACCCACTGATTCAGCTCTGAATGCTCAGGTGCAGCGCTATCTTTCGGTAGCTGCGGGCCCTGTTGCAAATGGCCCAGCCGCCGCCCGATTGATCACGTTGTTTGGCGCAGATTTGAGCGAGGAAAAAACCTCTCAGATTGCCCATAGCTTCTTTGCCGTATTGGACGATGCCCTGAGTCGCAAGGATTGGTTGGTGGCCGGGCATCCGACCATAGCGGATGTGGCCAACTATGCCTATATCGCCCACGCACCAGAGGGCAATGTGTCACTGGAAAACTATCCCAATATTCGCAATTGGTTGGCGCGAGTGGAAGCCCTGGACGGCTTTGTGGCGATGCAAAAATCGGCAGTGGGATTGGCTGCCTGAGCAATAGCAGTGCACTAGACACTGTAAATTGAGCTGGCCGTCTGATGGCGGTCAGCAAGAGGATGAGACTATGAACAGCATGGAATCACCTTTCCATCGGGGCGAGCAGCGGTTGCAGGAGCAGGCCGGTGTGCGCAGCGTAATGGAACAGTTTGGTCGTCGGGTTATTCGCGATCACCTGCCCGAGCAGCATCGGGATTTTTATCGACAGTTACCGTTTCTGGTGGTGGGATATAGCGACGCGCAAGGCTGGCCTTGGGCATCTTTGATGGCCGGCGAATCCGGGTTTATGCAGAGCCCGGATGCAGAATCTTTGACGCTGGCAAACGGAGCTGTGCCTGGCGACCCTATTGCCAGCAGTTTGCACGCGGGCACGCCACTGGGAGCGCTGGGCATTGAGTTGCACACACGGCGTCGCAATCGATTCTCGGCGGTGGTGGAATCGGCCAATAGCAGTGCTCTTAGTCTGTCCATGAGGCAGACGTTCGGCAATTGCCCGCAGTACATTCAGGCTCACAAGTTGAGCTATGATCCGGTGCCTGAGGTGCATATGGGGCCGGTGCAGGTAGTGCGAGATCTCACCCAGGACGATCTGCATATGATCGAATCCAGCGATACGTTTTTTGTCGCCAGTCAGACATTGTCGGAACAGGGTGTATCATCAGGTGCCGATGTATCTCATCGCGGTGGGCAGCCGGGTTTCGTCAAAGTTGAGCGCAATGAAGGCGGTGCCGGATCCGCTGGTGTCTGGCAGCTCACAGTTCCGGATTACCCGGGCAATAACCATTTTAATACTCTTGGCAACTTTGTTCTGAATCCGCGTGCCGGGTTACTATTCTGGGACTTGCAGCGTCGCGATTTGCTGATGCTTACCGGTACCGTGGAAATTCTCGACGATCATCCGGACTTGGTGTTCTTTGACGGCGCGCAGCGCTTCTGGCGATTTACGCTCAAATCCGGTTTGCGCTTGAAACACCGTTTGCCATTGCGCAGCAGGCTCGGAGGTGTTTCCCCCAATACGGCGATGACCGGGACCTGGCAAGAGGTGCGCGAGGCAAAACTGGCCAATCAGCAGCGTCAGAGTTTTCTGCCCTACAGGGTTCTGTCGCGAAAGCAGGAAAGTGCTTCAGTCGTATCGTTTGAACTCCAGCCTGAAAATGGTCGCTTGCCGGCGTTTAAGGCCGGGCAGTACCTCACTCTTCGCGTTACTACGGGCGCCAACGGCAACCTAAAGCAACTGACTCGCACCTATACTGTATCCTGTGCGCCGGGAGCCGAGAG
Source organism: Cellvibrionaceae bacterium (assembly GCA_027012915.1). The sequence goes on along the minus strand of JALUYN010000560.1, from coordinate 3,151 downwards.
TTACCGGATCAGTGTCAAACGTGAGAGGGGCAAAACAGGCGGGCCTGATGGTCAGATGTCCAGTTATTTGCACGACTTTATTGAGGTGGGTGACACTGTCGAAGTGAAAGCGCCACAGGGCGATTTTCACTGGGGAGAAGAGTCTAATCGTTCGGTGGTTATGATTGCGGCGGGCATTGGCATTACGCCGATGCTGGCCATGGCACAACAGGCCTTGCGGGATCAGGTTCGGTTGCGACGGTTTCGCGCAGTAACGCTTGTTTTGGTGGCACGCAGTAAGAAAGAGCAGGCCTTTCACAGTGAACTCGTCGAGCTGGCGGCGCGGTCTCAGGGTTACATTCGAGTTTTTTGGTGCTTAACTCAGCCTGAACCCGAATTGGTACTGGGTCGCGATTATCACCTTAAGGGCAGTCCTGCTGGAGCATCGCTGCAATCTGTGTTGCCTCTGGATGACTATGATTTTTATCTCTGCGGTCCAGGTGGTTTTATGCAATCGATGTACGACGAGCTGCGCAGTCTTGGCGTTGCAGAGGCGCGTATTGCGTCCGAGGCTTTTGGTCCTTCATCGTTGTTGCCGAAAGTGCAGGTGGAGAAGGTCGGTAGTGAGGGCGCGGCGTTATCTTCAGTGGTGCGTTTAAGAGATGCTTCGGGTGTTGAACTGGCAGCGTTAAATTGGGTGCCTGAGGATGGCTCTTTGCTGGAGTTTGCCGAGAATCACGGTGTGCAGCCGGCTTTTAGCTGTCGCTCAGGGCGATGCGGTTCCTGTGTGGCCGATCTGGAGCAGGGACGTGTGGTGCACGACGCGGGTGCCATTGACGTGGATGAGCATCAGGTGCTGTTATGCAGTGCTCGCCCGGCAACGGACGAGTTAGTCGTACGAATCAAAGAAACCTAGGGCCGGTTAAGAAGGAGCGTCGCCATGTTGAATATGGATTTCTCGCAAAAGGTGCAGGTACATACCGCTGCCGAGTTGTGGGTCCCCAGCCCTCGCGCGGGTGTTTGGCGCAAGCCTCTGGCGAGAGAAGAGCAGGAGCACGGCCATGCTACCAGTATCGTGCGCTACGATCCGGGCGCTTCGTTTCACTCCCACAATCACCCGGGAGGTGAAGAAATTCTGGTGCTGGAGGGAACCTTTTCTGATGAGACTGGCGACTTTGGGCGAGGCAGCTATTTCCGTAATCCGGCGGGATTTGTTCACGCGCCCTTCAGTAAAGAAGGCTGTGTGATTTTGGTGAAGTTGCACCAGTTTGCCGAGGATGATGAGGCTCGCTTGTGCATTCCTACCGAGACTCAGGAGTATCAAACCCTGTCGGAAGGTATTGAGATCTTGCCGTTACATCAGCACAGGTCCGAGCGTGTCAGTCTATTGCGGATGGCATCCGGTTCACGCTTGCCATTGGAAGATTTTGCGGGGGTGGAGTGGTATCTGTTGTCTGGACAGCTATCGGATGATCTAGGTGATCGGCTGGGAGATTCAGGGAGTTGGTTTCGCGCTCCCGGCCAAGCAGCAGTGACGGCGTCGGAGCCGTCGCTGCTGTGGCTAAAAACCGGACACTTCTAGCAGGCGGGAAAATCAGTCGCGCTTTTTGCGGCGTGGCTTGTCACCGCGATCTCTGGGAGGCTTATTGCGCGGTTTTTGCGAACTGCGGCCTCTGCCTTCCTTTCCAGCTTCGCCCAGTCGGGAGATCTTGATCTGCTGATTGCGGATATACACCTTCTTAAGATACTGCAACAGTTCATCGGGCATACCTTCTGGCAGGTCCACGGTGCTGTGAGCGTCGTGAATTTTGATGTGGCCAATGAACTGGCTATCAATATCCGCTTCGTTGGCGATGGCACCGACGATATCACCGGGGCGCACTTGGTGCTCGTGCCCTACTTCAATGCGGAAGGTTTCCATGCCGACTTCTGGCTTGTTGGAATCCTTGTGGTGCTTGCGATCTTTGCGTGACTTGGCTTCTTTGCGGCCAGTGGCGTAGTCGTCGCGGCCAGGACGTGGGCCGCGGTCTTCGCGCTCGGGGCGAATGCGATCCTCTTTGATTTCTTTGGGGTTCAACAGCGGCTTGTCACCCTGGGCCATATAGGCCAGTGCGGCTGCGATATCCAGTGGATCACCTGAGGTTTCCTCGCTGTAGTCCAGCAGCAGGTCGCGGAAGAATTCGAGGCTTTCGTTACCAATGGTTTCGGTAATCTGCTGCTTGAATTCGGTAATGCGCTTGCTGGCCACCTGGGCTTTCGAAGGCAGCTCCAATTGAGTGATCGGCTGCTGGGTAGCGCGCTCGATGCTGCGCAGCATGCGCTTTTCGCGAGGAGCTACAAACAGGATGGCTTTACCGCTGCGGCCGGCGCGACCGGTGCGCCCGATGCGGTGCACGTAGGCTTCGGTGTCGTAGGGAATGTCGTAGTTCACTACGTGGCTGACTCGTGCTACGTCGATACCGCGAGCGGCAACATCGGTGGCAACGATAATGTCCAGCTTGCCGTTCTTGAGTCGCTCAATAGCGCGTTCCCGCAGTTGTTGGCTCATGTCGCCATTAAGGGCGGCGGCTGAGTAGCCGCGAGCTTCCAGTTTCTCGGCCAGTTCTGCGGTGGCGGTTTTGGTGCGCACAAACATGATAATGGCGTCGAAGTTCTCCACTTCGAGAATGCGGGTCAGGGCATCCAGTTTGTTGACGCCGCGCACCAGCCAGTAGAGCTGCTCGATTTTCTCTACGGTCTGGGTTTGCGCCTCGATTTTGATAATCGCGGGATCGTTCAGGTAGGTGTCTGCGACGCGGCGGATTTCCCGGGGCATGGTGGCGGAGAACAGCGCTACCTGGCGCTCTTCGGGGGTTTGATCAAGAATCCATGTAACGTCGTCGATAAAGCCCATGCGCAACATTTCGTCGGCTTCATCAAGAACTACGGACTGCAGGTTATCCAGTTTCAAAGTGCCGCGCTTGAGGTGATCCATAACGCGACCAGGGGTGCCTACAACTACCTGGGCGCCGCGCTTGAGGCCTTTAATTTGGCCGCGGTAGTCAGAGCCGCCATAGACGGGTAATACGTGAAAACCGGGGATCTTGCTGGCGTAGCTTTGAAAGGCCTCGGCGACCTGGATGGCCAGTTCGCGGGTTGGTGCCAGAATCAGGGCCTGGGTTTTGTTCAGTTT
>JALUYN010000559.1 GCA_027012915.1 Cellvibrionaceae bacterium | reverse complement strand
CTTTTTGAGCGCAGAAGCCTGAAGGAGATACTGAATCCTGACCCGCCACCCAATCAAAAAGACCAGCCTCAGATGAGGCTGGTCTTATGACTGTGAAACTGTGGGACAGCAGTGGCTTTTGAGCTGGCTTTTTCTGAGTCATTTACTGAGAAACCCTTTAGAACCAATAACTTCCGGCTCTTTGCCCCTCTACTCCCATACGTCCACTTAACTTGCCGCGAATAACCACTTTATGGTTCAGGGCTACCAATTTCACAAATCGACGCATGGCTCATAACTCCTCATATATGATTCAACTGGCGCGCATCATACCCAGCTGGATCACAGAGTCAACAAACCGCACAAATAACCAACATTCGCACAATCAATATCAAATTTCACTGCCAGCCGAGGCCTAGATCAGTACTATTGAAAGATCTTGAGGAGCGCCGATGAAAATTCGTTTCAACCTGAAAAAACTGAAGAATAACCCGGAAACGCCCTGGTTTGTGCTGGACCTGCTGATGGTATGGCTGGTGACGATCAATCTGCTGTGGATCCTGTTTGACTGGATGTTCAGCAGTAGCACCCTCGCATCTGGCCTGCACTACATAGCCCCGGATTTCCATGACTTCTATGCGGAGAAGATTCACGACGATTTTGTCGCCTACGATTTAATGTTCGTGTGGATCTATCTGGTGGAATTAACCCTGCGCTGGTGCATGGCCATCTATAACAAGACCTACCACCGTTGGTTCTTCTACCCGTTTGTGCACTGGTACGATGTACTGGGCTGCATTCCCATAGGCTCCTTCCGTTTCCTGCGAATATTGCGGGTGATTTCCATTGTCTATCGACTGCAGAAGCTCGGAATAATCGACATCCGCGAAAACTATTTTTACCGCCAGTTTCAGAAGTATCTGGGCGTAATTACAGAAGAGCTGTCGGACCGCGTGGTCATCAACGTCCTCAATGGCGTACAGGACGAAATCCAGAAGGGCAACCCGGTGACCCATCGCATTCAGGATCGGGTTATCGGCCCCCGACAGGAACAGCTAGTGCACTGGCTCGGCAGCCGTCTCGGCAATGCCATCGACCACGCCTACCAGCACAACGAATATCACGTGCGCGATTATCTCAAGTCCATGGTGCACCAAAGCCTGGCGCGCAACAGCAATATCAAGCGTCTCAACCAACTGCCGATTGTCGGCCCACAAATTCAGGAAACCATGGAGGCCATGTCGGTTGAATTGGTAGAGGATGTACTGGTGACTCTAATGAGCGATCTGGCCGACCCGCAGCAGCAGGTAGCGGCCAACACCATTAACAGCTTGCTGGAAGCCCCCGCCGAAAACGAAGCCCAGCAGTTGTGGCCGATTCTTCAAGAGGCGGTCGTTGAGTCGTTGGAATTGATCAAAGATCAGGTTGCCCTGCAACAATGGAAGCTGCAGGAAGCATCGTCGACTAGAACGAATGCCCCCAATTGATATAGACCTTTTGCGAGTCGGTAATATCAATACCTTGAGCGTCGAGGCACACGGTAATCTTCCAGTCGATACGACGACGCTCACCACTGAGAGCATTGCCCAGCAAGCGCAGCGACTGAAATAGCAGGGAATCCTGCTGCTGGCGGCTCTGCTGGGGTGCTGTAAGTTCAAAGCGATAGTTTTTTTGATAGCCGGCATCATAGCGAGTAACACCATCCAGAACTTTTTCATCGCGGTAGATTTCTCGCGCGTGACGGCTGGTTTTGCCATCGCGATTGGTACGCCTCACTTCTTCGCGGGCAGTTAGCCGAACCACCAAACGGTTGCCTGAAATGGGCTTTTTGGCCAGCAGGGAAAACTGCCCTTGAATAACCTCACCCGGCTGAAAACTGTTCTTTGCCAGCACCAGCTCAATCTTGCCTTTTAGGTGTGCCATCAGCATATAGACGATAACTACGATGACCACCAGGGCGATGCCCGAAAATACCCACGTCTCTGTTGTCATTGTTCCACGGCTTCCTCTGCACAAGCACAAACTCGCCCAACCCTACACAATGCCTCAATCTAAATCTACGCATCACGTAGCGCTTATTTGGTTAAGGCACTGTAAAACCTTTATCAATTTGCTGAGCTGCAGGCAACGCTCACCAGAAACAGTCCGCCACTGTCACTCATTCTCTCGTAGCCAATGGATGGGTAGAATGGTGGCCCGTTTCATTTCCGCACAGAACTTATGTCTACAACAAACGACCAGCCTATTCCATCCAATACCCCCATTATTGTTGGCGTCGGCCAGATCACAGAGAGAGTATGCGAGAACCTCGCTGAGGCATCGAGCCATGCGGATCTGGCGGCGCAAGCCTGCGAACGAGCCCTGAATGACACAGGAGTTTTAAATCTTGCGCGCAACATAGACACGATGGTCACGGTGCGCACCTTCGCCGACTCGGGAAGTCTGGGTAGCTGTCCTTTCGGTATGTCAGACAACCTCGCCCGAGCCATCAGCCAGCGCATTGGCGCCAATCCCGAGCGCGCCATCTACGGTGTGCTCGGAGGAGAAACACCACAAAAACTCACGGCAGAGTTTTGCGAGCGTCTGATGAATCGTGAAAGCGAGGACACTCCTACCCCATATCGCATGATCATGATTACCGGCGCAGAGGTAATTGCCACTATTCGCGCAGCCAAACGCCAGGGAGTGACGCTGGACTGGCACGAAGTTACAGGGGGACAACTTGAAGACAGAGGTATCACCGGAGGCTATGCGTTGTTTGGCGAGGAGGAAATTCGCCACGGCATGAGCAACGCCATGCCCTACTACGCGTTAATGGAAAATGCCCGTCGTGCCAAACTGAAGCTGGGAAGGGCGGCATATGACAGGCAGATGGGCCAGATCTTCGAACACTACTCGCAGATTGCTGCAGCCAACCCACTGTCGTTTTTTCCAAAGGCTTTTGACTGTAGAGAATTGACTACACCAACCCCAGACAATCCCATGCTAATGGCGCCCTACCCCAGAAACCTGATTGCCAAAGACGGGGTCAATCAAGCGGCGGCGGCACTGTTAACCACTGTAGGTGAAGCTCGACGCCTCGGTATCGCCCGGGAAAAGTGGGTGTTTCTGCACGGCTACGCCGACACTCAGGAGCAACCGTTTCTGCAGCGCCCCGACCTCGGCGATTCGCCTGCAATGCGCAGCTCTCTGCTGAACGCCCTGAAGCATGCAGAACGCACGATAGATGACATCCAACACATGGATCTCTATAGCTGTTTTCCCATAGTGCCAATACTGGCGCGCGACGTTCTGGAGCTTACCGAAGGCGACCCCAGAGCATTGACGACTACCGGCGGCTTGCCCTTCTTTGGCGGGCCCGGCAATAACTACACTCTGCACGGCATTGCCTCTTTGGTTGAAAGATTGCGAGATGATCCGGGAAGCTATGGGCTGGTCTATGGCAACGGCGGTTGGATGTCTAAGCACTCGACAGGGATCTACTCCACTGCACCACCAAACACACCTTTGCACCCGAACCACAACGAAGCGTTGCAACAAGAGCTGGACCAGCAACCTCATGCTCTTACCAACGCAACGCCGCAGGGAAGAGCTACACTGGAAACTTACACCGTTGCCTATCGTCAGCAGGAGCCGGAATACGCGCTCGTGGTGGCTCGCCTTCAAGCAACCGGCGAGCGTTTCCTGGCATTATCTTATCAACCCGGCAGCATCGAATATCTAGTGCAGCGGGATCCGTTAGGTAAAAGCCTGAATGTCAGTCATGATATCAGCGGTAATATCTTTCACTTCAGTGAACAGCCTGCAAACACCTGTTAGGGACAAATTATTTGTCCCGCTCAAAAATCGTTACCCCTCCAACCAGGGTTTGCACTACCTGAATATCTTTAATGGCTTCGGGGTTAATCAGCGGATCACCATTCAACACCACCAAGTCGGCGAGCTTACCCACCTCAATAGAGCCTCGCTCGTGCTCCTGAAAAATCTGCCATGCGGCATTGATGGTAGTGGCACGCAGCGCCTGCATCGGTGTAATGCGCTGCTCTTCACCAATCACCTGTCCCGAGGTGGATAAACGATTAACCGCGGACCAAACCAGCAGCATCGGCTGCATAGGCACTACGGGGGTATCGAGGTGAATAGTAAAGGGTAGCTCACGCTGCAGCGCTGATTGTGCCGGGCTCATACGAAATGCCCGCTCAGGCCCCATAAAAATATCGCGATGACGATCGCCCCAGTAGTAGGTGTGGGCGCTGAAAAAGCTGGGGGTAATGCCCAGGCGTTTCATTTCATCAAGCTGATCGTCGCGAGCCATTTGCGCGTGAATCAGGATCAGACGAGGGTCGTCATCCGGGCGGACTTTCTGAGCTTCATTGAAGGCGTAAATAATATCGTCAATGGCACCATCGCCATTGCCGTGAATTGCCATTTGGTAACCCGCTTCATGCAAACTGGTAACGATCTGCGCCAACTTCTCTCGAGGGAATATGGGGTATCCCTTGTAGTGCTCATCCCCTCGGAAAGGTGTGTGGTAGGGATGAGACAGAAAGCCGGTAAATCCCTGAATACTGCCATCAGCCACAATTTTAATGGTCTTGGCACGAGCGTGATCAGTGTTCAGGGCTTCCAGATCAACCTCCCCCGTGAGCACCTTATCGCCCATCAGACGATACTCAGGCCACAATTCCAGGCGAAACGGTACCTGATTGAAGCGCGAGGCACTCAACAATCCCCTGAACATCTTCTCATCCAGCGCGCCGCTCTGAGCCGTAGTGACCCCCTGACTGGCGTAGTCGTCTACCGCAAAGCGCAGAATAGAGAGCACTTCGGTTGTAGAAAAATCCAGCGCCTGCATCTGAATCGGAACCAGTGCGTCCTCTTCAAGCAATCCTGTAAGTGCACCCGTCACAGGATCTCTAACAATGACACCGCCCTCAGGGTCCGGAGTATCTTCGCTGAAGCCCGCCAACTTCAGAGCCGCTGAATTGGCGACGCCCAAGTGCCCGGATACGTGGATCAACAGGATGGGATGCTCGGTTGAAACCCTATCCAGCTCTTCACGGGTAGGATGACGTTTCTCCGCCAGCAGGGTGTCATCGTAGCTGAAGCCTACAATCCACTCGCCGGGAGCCTTGGATTCTGCCCAGGGCTTGAGTTTCTCGATAACACCTTCGATATCGGTGACATCCCCCACAGGAGGACTACTGAGATTGGCGGTAACCGACTGTAATCCGGACCCGGGAAAGTGACCATGGGCATCAATAAAGCCTGGAATCAGTGTTTTACCGCCCAGATCGTGAACCTCGGCACCGTCCATATAGGTGGCCACATCTTCTTTGGAACCCACTGCTACAATCCGATCACGCTCAATAACAACGGCTTCTGCAATGCGGTTCTGCGCATCCATAGTCAGCACTTTGCCATTGATAAACACCTGACGCTCAGGCGGTTTAGGCGGAATCAAAAAGACGTAGTAGGCGGCACCAACAAGAATCAGTACCAGCACCAACAGGCGGGCGATTATTTTCATGATTGCTCTCGTTATTGTTGTAATTCAAAACATGTTACATGAAATGAAACTAAAAGAACCATCAAGTAATTACAAAAAAGCCCGCATCTGTTTCCAGTGCGGGCTTCAATAGCATTGCCAAATTTACGCTGTGGCTTCCTCTGTTTTCTTGGCGCTGGCGCGACGCTTTTTGGGTTGGGCTGGCGCGACTTTCTGGGTGCTGTAAGAAGCCATATCCGGCTCTTTCATTTCATCCACCCACTGTTCCCAAGTGTAGGGCCAAAGGATAGGGTCTCCATCACCGTCAAGATACCAACTCTGACAGCCTCCAACCCAGGCGGTATTTTTCAAGCCTTCTTTGATGTAGGCCATAAAGTTGTCAATCGCTTCAGGCTTGGCTTCGAGCTCATCGAACTCATCGTTGCGCCAACGATTAATCAACTTGATGATATAGTCGGTCTGCACCTCACTCATGGCAATCACAGAGAAGTTGCCAATCGGGGTATTGGGGCCAAGCATCAAGAAGAAGTTCGGATAGTTCTCCATAGCAACGGAGCGGTAGGCCTTGATCTTCTGCTCCCAGGCTTTGTCGATGTGTAAGCCATCTCTACCCAGCATATTCATGGGGCGCATGTAGGCGGTAGGATTAAAGCCGGTGGACAATACGATTACATCCAGATCGTGCTGCTCGCCATCTTTGGTCGCAATACCCGCTTCGTTGATGCAATCAATACCTTCGGTAATCAGGTGAGCATTGGGCTTCTGAATCGCATCGTAGAAGGTATTGTTGATAATCAGACGCTTACAACCCACTTTGTAGTTTGGCGTCAGCTTACGACGCAGCTCGGGATCTTTTACACTCTTCTTCAGATTATGTTTAACGTATTTCTCCAACAACACCCGTTGCAGTTTGCCTTCCCCGGTAACCGCTTTGGTGAAAATCTGAGACAGCAACGCCGTTGCACTGCGCTTATACAAGTTCATCAACGCAGGGCTCTTACGCATGCGCTCCTTGTGCGCTTCAGAGTATTCTTTGTCGGCAAGCTTCCAGATCCACTGCGGAGTGCGCTGGAACACATGAACGTCAGCGCCCGCATTGACCAGCTCCGGTATAAACTGAGCGGCCGTTGATCCAGTGCCGATAACACCGACACGCTTGCCTTTCATATCAACCGAATGATCCCACTCCGCAGTGTGGAACATGGTGCCTTTAAAGCTATCCAGGCCCGCGATATCCGGTTTGGCGGGATGGTGCAGAATACCGGTCGCGCCAATCAGGAAGTCCGCCACAATGGTGTCACCCTTACTGGTTTTGACGGTCCACTTGGCGTCCTTGTACTCGGCCTCGGTAACGGCTTCGTTAAAGCGAATCAGATCAGTCACGCCGTACTTGCGCCCTACACGCTCAAAATATTCCTGAATCTCGGGACCGCGCGCAAAGCGGTTACTCCACTCGGCATTCGGCTCAAATGAGTAGGTGTACATGTAGGAAGGCACATCACAAGCTACACCCGGATAGGTATTCTCGCGCCAAGTGCCACCCAGGTTATCCTTCTTTTCCAGAATGGTGATATTGGTGATACCTGCTTCACGCAGCTTGATTGTCATCAGGATACCGGTCATGCCCGCACCGATAATTACAACCGAGGGATCTCGCATCGCTTGAGCCATAATTAACCTCTCTCTATCTTATTTTTTTGAATTAAGCCCTGCCGTACTGGCCAGATGTAATCAGTCTAGACACTCGCAGATAGAGGGTGAATGTTTTTGCAGGCCACTACTTGTGAATTTCGGCCATGGCAATTATGCTTTATCGGACAGTGCGGCAAGCATCAAACTATGAACATCAGCGAAAGCAACATCTCCATCGGCCATCACATCAAAGGGGTTCAACCTGTACTGCAGGTTATGAAGTCCCTCGGTGTGCCTGCGGAGCTGTGCCTGGAAGACACGGGTATTACCGACGAACGCCTGAAGAGCCCGGATGCTGCCATCACACTGGACGAAGAATTCCAGTTCTACCGCAACCTTCTGAAGTACTCCCGCGACCCTATGCTGGGCCTTAAGCTGGGAGAAATTTTCCGTCCCGAGACTTACGGTCTTATCGGCTACGCCATTCTCAGCGCTGCAACCCTGCGAGAGTCGATGACCATGATCACCGAGTTTGACACGCTAACGTTTACCCATTTTCGGGTCCGCATGAATGAAAGTAGCGATAGTGCGTTTATCAGTTTCAGTCACCAATATTCCGTGCCGGAGGATTTGATACAGGTCTATTCGGACCGCGACATTCAAGCAACCATAACTGGCAGTCGCTACATGCAAGGCATGGAAATGCAGCCGAAACTGGTTTACTTAATGCATAGTGATCTGGCCAATCTATCAGAGTATCAAGAACAATTTGGCTGCCCTGTGATTCTCGGTCACCATCAAAATGAACTGCATTTTGACAAGGCAATGCTGGATCTTCCCCTGCCCAAACGCAACAGCGAAACCTCCAGCTATTGTCGCGAGCAGTGCCAACTGTTGCTAAACCAGCTCAGCCAACAGGGTTCTCTGGTGGAATCGGTGCGAAAAATGATGGTAGCGGTGCCGGGTGAATTTCCCAGCATTGAAAAGGTGGCGGAGAAGCTGGGGATGTCGGTTCGCAGCCTGCGCCGCCACCTCGACAGTGAAGGCAGCAGCTACCGACAGCTGTTGAACGAAATACGCTGGCAACTGGCGAGAGATTACCTGCAAAGCTCTCTGCCCGTGGAACAAATTGCCGAGTTGCTGGGCTATTCGGAACCGGGCAACTTTTCCCACGCCTTCAAGCGCTGGCAGGGGGTTTCGCCAAAACAGTACCGCGCGGAATTAACTTCGCCTTAACGACCTTTGTTCTTGTTTTTCTTTTTCTTGGCCTTGTGATCAAAGTGCTGCTGCAGACGGCGCTTTTTAGCGATCTGCCGATCCGTCAGCTGGTTTTTGCGACCAGCGTAGGGATTGTCTGAGCCCTTAAATTGAATTCGCACCGGCGTACCGTGCAAGTCCAGCGCGCGACGGAAAGTCTTTTCCAGATAACGCACGTAGTGTGCAGGCACTTTATCCACCTGATTACCGTGAACCACAATAATCGGTGGGTTCTGTCCCCCGGCGTGAGCATAGCGCAATTTGATGCGGTGGCCGTTGACCATCGGCGGCTGATGCACCTTGACCGCATCTTCCAGAATTCGAGTCAGATGGTTGGTATTGAGTTTATCGGTAGCGGCGCTGTAGGCTTGCTCAATGGATTCATAGAGGTGCCCTACACCCGTACCGTGCAGTGCCGATATAAAGTGCACATCGGCAAAATCCACAAAGCGCAGACGACGTTCCAACTGTTCCTTGATGCGATCCTTCTGCTCCCCTTCCAAGCCATCCCATTTGTTCAACGCGACGACCAGGGCTCTACCACTATCGATGACCTGCCCCATCAAGTGAAGATCCTGATCCACAACACCTTCGCGAGCATCCATCACCAACACCACTACATTGGCATGCTCAATGGCCTGCAGAGTTTTCACAATTGAGAACTTCTCAACGGCCTCTTTCACGTTCTTGCGACGGCGCACACCGGCGGTATCGATAATGGTGTAGGGCTTGTCAAAACGTTCGTAATTGATATAGACGCTGTCTCGAGTGGTGCCGGGCATATCGTATACTACAACCCTTTCCTCACCCAGCAGACGATTCACCAGGGTGGACTTGCCAACATTGGGGCGCCCCACAATGGCCATGCGAATGCCCTTGGCATTCTCGTGCTCGTCCTCGACATACTCTGGGTAGGGCTCGAGTACGTCCTGCATCAGTGAACGCACACCACGGCCATGAGTCGCGGTGGTGGGATAAATTTCGCCAATCCCCATTTCGTAGAACGGAGCGACCGCGGCATCGTGATCACTGCCATCCACTTTGTTGGCTACCACGTAAGTTTTTTTGTTATTGACACGCAGGTGTCTGGCAATCATTTCATCGGCGGCCGTGAGACCTGCACGACAATCCACCATAAACAACACGGCATCGGCCTCTTCAATGGCTAACAGCGACTGCTCTGCCATGGCATTGTCGATGCCCTGTTCGTCGCCACTTATACCGCCGGTATCTACCACCAGAAATTTGCGGTCGAGCATTTCCGCTTCGCCGTACTTGCGATCGCGTGTCAGGCCCTCATAATCAGCCACCAACGCATCACGGGATTTGGTGAGGCGATTGAAGAGTGTGGATTTCCCCACATTGGGACGACCGACTAGGGCAATAACTGGCAACATAACAACTCTCAATTCACACTCAACGGGGCCGGATTTTCCAGCCTGTAAAAACACTAACGCGAGCCAGGCATTATACCTGACTCGCGATACAACAACTCAATCACTCCACGCGCCGGAGCGCGTGCAGTTTGGTAGAGACTTACGTCTCTCTATTCCACACTCAGGGCTTCCAGCTCACCGCTATTGCCGTGAACATACAGGGTGTCACCGCGACCCAACATGGGCGAGCGCACACCACTGCCATCAACCTTGCGGCGGGCGACAATCTCACCATCAGTTTGATTCATAATGTGAACATAGCCTGCAAAGTCGGCCACCGCCACAAAGGATCCAAACGTTTGAGGAGCACTGAGCTGACGACGCAGCAGTTGATCGTTTTCCCACACCAACTCGCCGTTACTGGCGTTGTAAGCTTTCACGGAACCACCGGCGTTGGAGACATACACATAGCCCATACCGCTGGCCAGGTTGTTGTAGGTGGACTCATCTTTAGCCCACATACCGCGACCATTGCCACGATTAATTGCCACCAGACGTCCCTGATAGCTGGCGCTGTAGAGAGTTTCACCAATCAGCAGAGGCGAACCATCGATATCGATTACACGCTCCAGTTCAGAGCGGCCTTTGGCAACAGCCACGCGTTGCTCCCATTGCAACACACCTTCGTTAATGTCCAACGCCAAAATCTTGCCTGAGGCAAAACCTACAAATACGCTGCCACCCAAAACTGCTGGTGTGGCCGTACCGCGCAATGTCAGCGCCGGAGTGGTATTGTCGTAGAGCCAGCGCTCGCTGCCATCAGCAGCATTCAGCCCGTATATACGACCGGACAAAGTCTGTACAACGACAACACTGCCGTTCCCCTGTGGAGGGGCCAGCACTTCACCGCCAACCCCCACCTGCCAGCGAACTTCGCCGCTTGCCGAGTCCAGCGCAAACACCTCACCGTTAAGGGTACCGACCAGAACCAGATCGCCTGCCACACCGGTGCCACCGGAGACAGGTTGATCCAATGCCACTTCCCACAATTCGTCGCCGCTCTCACGATTCAGAGCCGTAACACGACCTTCAGCATCAGAAGCAAAAATAGTGTCGTTGAGAATAGACAGGGCCTGCATGGAAAAGTGCTCACCGGTTCCTACGCCCACGTCTTCTGACCAAACTCTGTTAACGTCACGCTCATTGGCAATATCCAGCAGTTCCGCTGGCTCCAATTCAACACTGTCGTTGGAAGAGCAAGCCGCCAATAGGCCCGCTAGCAGTACTACACCCAACTGCTTCATAGTTGTTCTCCGGATTCGTTTTTATTGTCTTGGGAAGAGTCTTGAGAATCATTTGCCGCAGCCAGTGCCTGCGGTGTTTTTAGATCGTCCAGTTTCATAGCCAGCAGTGCTGCACGAGCGTTGTCTGCTTCACCCATATTCTGTTGGGCCAACTCGTATGCAGCGCGAGCCATTTTGGTATCGCCCTGGGCCAGCAAAATATCGCCACGGGTTTCAGCAAACAGGGAGGTAAAGCTACCGGCATCGGTGCTGGCCACCTGCTGCAGCGCTTCATCGTACTTTTCCTGCGCCAGTAGCACACGTGCCAATCGATTACGGGTTATTTTGGAAACGCTGGCATCTACGTCCTTAGCCAACACCCACTGCAATTCCGCAGCGGCCTTGTCCAGGTCATTCTGTTCTACCGCCAATTTGGCCAGGAACAGAGCAGCCTGAGAAGCGTATAGGCTGGATGCATGATCTGTTTTTAAGCCTTCGGACAAGTGCACTACCGTGGCCCGCTTTTCTTCTGACAAAGCCTGACCCGGGGCAACTTCCACGGCCTCAAGAATATCCTGGTACCGGGCAGACGCCATTTCCGCCTGGGCCTGCTGATTGCTCTGCCAACCCTGATAGCCGAAATACCCCGCTACTACAACCGCTACGCCGACAACGGTGGACTTCCCATTTTCATTCCACCAGCGTTTCAAGGCTTCCAACTGTTCTTCTTCAGTAAGATGAGCTGACACAAACGACTCCTAACTCTTTGTTATCTTCTTAAGTGTGATGTTCTATTAAAAAAGCGCTTAATCTTGCAATGCCTGAACAATGTCTTCAAGAGCCAGTGTTTGCTGAGGCTGATCACTGCGCAGATACTTCAGGGTAACCTGGCCCTGAGAGGCTTCATCCTCGCCAATGATCAGAGCAAACTCGGCACCACTGCGATCGGCTTTTTTCATCTGGCTCTTGAAACTGCCGCTGCCGCAGTGATTCATGATACGCAAGTGAGGTAGACGGTCGCGTAGCATTTCGCCCAGCTGATAGGCATCCTGCTGCACATCGCCAACGGCTAGAATATAGGCATCAACAGACTGGCTCAGACCTGCGGGAATCACATCCAGTTCCTGCAGTAACAAAATAAGGCGTTCAATACCCATGGCAAAACCCACCGCAGGTGTCGCGCGTCCACCCAGCTGTTCTACCAACCCGTCGTAACGACCACCTGCGCACACTGTACCCTGGGCGCCGAGCTTGTCAGTCACCCACTCGAATACCGTCTTACCGTAGTAGTCCAGGCCGCGCACCAACCGCGGATTCACCTCGAAGGCAATACCGGCGCTCTTCAGCAAAGCTTGCAATTGCTGGAAATGCTCGCGGGATTCATCATCCAAAAAGTCTTGCAACGCCGGCGCATCGTTTAACAACGCCTGGGTAGATTCGTTCTTGCTGTCGAGAATGCGCAACGGATTCGAGTCCAGACGACGTTGACTGTCCTCATCAAGCTGTTCTTTACGCTCGGAGAGATAAGCCACCAGCGCCTCTTTATAACGCGCTCTGGCAGCGGCAGTCCCCAGCGAATTGAGCTGTAGAGTGACGGAATCGCTGATACCCAATTGAGTCCACAGGCGCTGACAGATCATCAGCAACTCGGCATCAATATCGGGCCCATCCATGCCAAAGGTCTCGATACCAATCTGGTGAAACTGGCGCAGACGACCTTTTTGTGGACGCTCATAGCGAAACATGGGGCCCTGGTACCACAAGCGCTGAGTTTGGTTGTACAGCAGACCATGCTGTTCGCAAGCGCGAACACAGGAGGCGGTGCCTTCCGGGCGCAGAGTCACACTGTCGCCATTGCGATCGTCGAAGGTGTACATTTCCTTCTCAACGATGTCGGTAACTTCACCAATTGAGCGCTTGAACAGCTCGGTGGGTTCCAGAATAGGAAAACGGATTTCCTGATAACCGTAGCTTTGCAGCACATCGGCAACAGTGGCTTCCAGATATTGCCATACCGCCGAGTCACCCGGCTGCAGGTCATTCATGCCACGAATGGCTTGTAACTTTTTCAAAACAAATCCTATGGTCGATTAATAAGCCAAATCACTATTTCAAGATTTGGCAATCAAGTCTTTCTCAGCTTCGGCCTTGGCCTCAGCCTTTTCGCGAATCAGGCGCTCAAGGTTATCGACGAGATCCGCCTGCTGCAATTTTTGGTTTGGTTCGCCATCCACATAAATGAGGTTGTTGGGCGTACCACCGGCAAGACCTATGTCCGCCTCTTTGGCCTCACCCGGGCCGTTGACCACACAACCGATTACGGCCACATCCATAGGCGTGGTGATATCTTCGAGGCGAACCTCGAGTTCATTCATGGTCTTGATCACATCGAAATTCTGGCGCGAGCAGCTGGGGCAGGCGATAAAGTTGATGCCTTTGTTGCGCAGCTTGAGACTCTTAAGCAGGTCCCAACCAACCTTCACTTCCTCTACGGGATCCGCAGCCAGAGAGATTCGCAAGGTATCACCAATGCCATCCATTAACAGTGCACCCAAGCCCACAGCGGATTTTACGGTACCAGCGCGCAATCCACCGGCCTCGGTGATCCCCAAATGCAGGGGCTGCTCTATCTGGGTAGCCAGCTGACGATAGGCCTCTACCGCCATAAACACATCGGAGGCTTTTACGCTGACCTTGAAGTCCTGAAAGCCATAACTGTCGAGGATATCTACGTGCCGCAAGGCTGATTCCACAAGAGCTGCTGGTGTCGGCTCGCCGTACTTTTTCTGGATATCTTTTTCCAGAGAGCCGGCATTAACGCCAATGCGAATCGGAATATTCATATCCCGGGCCTTGTCCACAACCGCGCGAATACGCTTCTCGCGACCGATATTGCCGGGGTTAATGCGCAAACAATCCACACCCAAATCGGCAACCCGCAGAGCAATGCGATAATCGAAGTGGATATCCGCTACCAACGGTACATCGACTTGCTTGCGAATCTCACCAAAGGCTTCGGCTGCATCCATAGATGGCACCGAGACCCGAACGATGTCGGCTCCAGCATCCTGGATTCTGCGAATCTGGCCCACCGTAGCAGCGACGTCAGTGGTCTCGGTGTTGGTCATACTCTGAATAGAAATTGGCGCATCACCGCCCACCGGTACATCGCCCACCATTATCTGGCGAGATTTACGGCGCTTGATAGGAGATTCAAAATGCATAGTGGTCTAGCCTGCAATACAACTGAGTGGTTCAGAGCCTGTTAAGACACAATCTCTGACAGCAATTTATCAAACAGTGTTCAAAACTGGGGTTATTGGACAACAGTTCTCAGAGTCTTTCTGAAACCGTTGGGCTTGAGATCGTAGTTCTCACCATTGAGCGACACGCTTACAAGACGAACATTGCCCATCATCACATCGAAAGGCGCTTTGCCTTCAGTCTGGAATTCATCCCCTGCCTGAAACAGATCCGCTACCAGCACATCGCCATTGGCGTCGGTCACTTCCAGCCAACACTCACCAGTGAACGCAAACAGCAGCGTGTCCATTGCCGAGACTTCAGCAATAGGCTCCGGCGTCGCAGTAACAACAGGTTCGACTACTGTTTCAGGCTCAGATTGCGTATTTCCCTCTACACTGAGGATATCAGCGTCTGAGGCAGGCACATCATCGAGTAAGCCGGACTCCGCCGGGGCGCCGGACAATTCGGTTTCCGCTTCCAGTGCCGCAGGTGCGTCGACAGCCGGAGCTATCTCATTGTCGAATTGCTCGTTGGCAGGAGCCACCTCAGTTTGCGGAGTCCGCTGTTCAATGGTGGCTGGCTCTGACGGTACAGATTCTTCGCCACCCCCGAAGAGCATCACTGCGCCGGCCCAAACCAGCAATACGGCAACAATTATCAGCACCCATGCGGTGCGCGACAGGCCAGAACTTTTGTCCCCATTCTGACGATTGGCTTTGGCGTCCGCAGGAGTTTCAACACTGGCAAAATAGGCGTGGTAATCCTGCAGCAGTGCATCGGTATCCAGCGATAGCAAGCGCGAGTATGCTCGCAAATAGCCCAAGACGTAAGGACGATCCGGCAATAACTCGTGATCATCTTCTTCCAGCGCTCTGATATAGCTAACCGTAATCTTCAGGTGCTCTGCTGCCTGATCCGGGGTCAGATCGGCGGCTTCCCGTGCTTTCTTTAGCTGGGAGCCCGGTGGCGTCGAGGGTGAGTCGCTGTTGATTTCGATTTCCATTTAATCTGTGCCTGATAATGACTGTTATTCTGATACTGTCTTTTTGTACTGCAGGTATTCGTCGGAATAGGGATACATGTTTTTCAGCGCCAGAGCCGCGCTGGCCTCCTGGTCCTTATTGCCGAAAATGCGCTCGAGGCGAATCTTCAACCACAAGCTCGAAGCAGAGGGCCTTCCCCGCTTGGATACGTTGTACTGATCGAGATAAAACTTGGACGTCGGATATTCCTTGCGTTCAAAGAAGATCCGCGCCAACTCAATATTGGCCAAAGCCAAACGCGGATTCAGCCCCAGGGCTTGACGCAAGTGTTTCACAGCACCGTCTTCATCCCCCAGCTGCAGTTGCGTGCGTCCCAGATTCATCAACGCCAAATAGCGACGGTTATAATTCACATCATCAGCGAGGATCAGCAGATGCTTTTCTGCATCCTGATAGCGTTGTTCCTGATACAGGAACGACGAATAGTTGAAACGAGCCCGAGAATTTTCAGGCTGCAAAGCCAGTGCGCGCCGGAAGTACTCGTCTGCTCGAGGCGCGTCATTATCGTATTGATACACCAGCGCTAAACCGGTGTAGGCACCTCCAGAACTGGCATTGAGCCCGAGCGCTCTTTGAAAATGGCGGCGAGCGCTCTCTTTATCGCGATTACGCAAATAGGCGAAGCCAGCATCCACGTGAGCCTGCTCGGCTTTTTCCACATCCACTTTCGGGCGAATTGGATCAATATCGGTAACGCAACCCGCCAATAGTGTCAGCAGCAGTAACAACGAACTAAAACGCACTGATCTCATTAACCATTATCCTTATATATGCGGTAACTCAGTGTACTTAGAATCAGGAGGGAATAATACGCACCGGTTCAGCACTTGAATACTGCCCCTGCTGTTTGCGATAGCGCTCGCTGCGACGAGTACGATCATTGACAGCCCCCGCCAATTGGCCGCAGGCGGCATCGATATCATCGCCGCGGGTCGTTCTGACGGTGGTGGTAAAGCCAGCCTTGATCAAAATATCCTGAAATGCGCGAAGGGCGTTATTGCTCACCCGCTGATAATCAGACTGGGAAAACGGATTAAACGGAATCAAATTAATCTTGACCGGAAAATCCTTGAGCAAACGCGCCAGCTCGTGAGCGTGATGTGGGCGATCGTTAACCTCCCGAATCAAGGTGTACTCGATGGTTATTTTACGACGATTATCAGGCAGCCCTTCGATGTAACGACGCGCCGAATCCAATAACATGGCAATCGGGTACTTCTTGTTAATGGGCACCAGCTCATTGCGAAGCTCATCGTTGGGCGCATGCAGAGAAATGGCCAGGCAGGCGTCAGTATAGTCACCCAGACGATCCAATTCAGGCACCACACCCGAGGTACTTAGTGTCACCCGGCGCTTGGACAAGCCGTAGCAGTTGTCATGCATCATCAGATTCATGGAGTCTACGACATTGTCAAAATTGAGCAGTGGCTCACCCATCCCCATCATTACCACATTGGTGATAATACGAGGACGATTTTCGCCAAATTGACCATAGGATTTGGCCGTCAACCACACCTGGCCAATGATTTCTGCGGCAGTGAGATCCCGATTAAACCCCTGCTTCCCGGTGGAGCAAAAGCTGCAATCCAGGGAACAACCCACTTGAGAAGACACACATAAGGTGCCGCGATCACCATCGGGAATCAGCACGGTCTCCACCGCACTGCCACCGCTGACTTTGATCAGCAACTTACGTGTGCCATCTGCCGAATCCAATTGCTGGATTACTTCCGGCGGGCGGATCTCCGCGATTTGCTTGAGCTTCTCGCGGAGAGCCTTGCTGATATTGGTCATTTGATCAAAATCGTCCACCCCCATTTGGTGGATCCACTTAAGCACCTGCACAGCGCGAAACTTCTTCTCGCCGATGGACTCGAAAAACGCCTCCATCTTGGCCTGTGAAAAGCCCAAAATATTGGTCTTTTCGCCACTGTCCGCGCTGTTGTTTTGCTCACTCATGGGGGATAACTCTTTCAATCAAATCACTCAATCAGACCACTCGACTAATCTTAGCGAGCGCAGATCTCGTCAGCGGAGAAGAAGTAGGACACTTCGCGCGCTGCAGACTCTGGAGAGTCAGATCCGTGTACGGCATTGGCATCGATGGTCTCAGCGAAGTCGGCGCGGATGGTACCGGCAGCAGCTTCTTTGGGGTTGGTTGCACCCATCAGGTCGCGGTTGGCAACAACAGCGTTTTCACCTTCCAGAACCTGAACCACAACTGGGCCAGAAGTCATGAAAGCTACCAGATCTTTAAAGAAAGGACGCTCTTTGTGCTCGGCGTAAAAACCGCCGGCTTTCTCGTCGTCCAGTTGAACCATTTTCATAGCCACGATCTGCAGGCCGGCTTTCTCGAAGCGGGCATTGATCTCGCCAATTACGTTTTTGGCAACAGCGTCGGGCTTGATGATGGATAAAGTGCGTTCTACAGCCATGATTACTCCAGTACAAATAAAAATAACGCCGATCGCGACAAAACCGTCAATCGGGCGCCAAGTCAAAAAATCGGTTTCGCCCCAGGGACCCCGGAGCGGGCAAAAAAGCCTGCAAATTATACGCAGTTTCAATGGCTATTAATACGGATTTTGAGCGTCAAAAGCCCCGAAGTTCACGGTTTTGGAGCATAACTGCCGATATAGAGAAACTGGAAATTGCCTCAACAGTAATCAAAGGCAAGTGATATCGCTGCAAGCCCGGCTCACCACCTCGGAATACAGCCCAGAAAATGACGCTAAGCCATTGAAAACAAAAGCTTCAGACTTCGGATCAACATCAAAAAACAACAAGCTCAACCATTCTCACTCAGAGTTTCGTTTGGCAGCTCGCCAAACAAGGCTTTGTAGTCGCTGGCAAACTGCCCGAGATGATCAAAACCGTGCTTACCCGCGATTTCTGTAATCAAACCGCGACGCTGTGTGAGCCGCTTTAGACTGTTGCGCACAGCATTAAGGCGCATCGAGCGAATATACTGCTTTGGCGACATACCCACATGCCGCTTAAACAACTGCTGCACGTAGCGACTGGTAACACCAACAGTGCGTCCCAACTCTTCCACGGTTGGCGGCTCGTCCAAATTATCGGAGATCAGGTACAACATACGCTCCAAATGAGCACTGCCTCGACCAGGTACCAGATCATTGATGGCCTCAGTCACCACCCTCGCTACAGTTGGAACCAACACGTGCCGATAGACAGCGTCAATCTCGAGATCCTGTTGCACGATGGACTTATCGTTACTCCTAACCAACTGCGCCACTGCCCTTAAACTGTGGCGTATTGATTCAGCATCGGATGCCGACAGCGGAAAATTGAAATGGCTGGTCGCCAACACCTCCAGCAGCCAGTCATAGCCTTCCTTCAGCAGCATTTGCTCGCCAAAGCGAAAGGCATAGCCCTGGAAAGCCCCCGGGGTTAACAGATCAAAATCATCTCCCTGAGGTCTGCAGCACAACACATCGAAGGAGCGCGACTGATTATCCACAATCAGGGTTCGATCACTTCTCTCCGGCAAGAAAAAGTTGAGTCCCTCTCCCTGTGCCAGCGCCTGCTGCCTACTGACTACTGACTACCGAATGAGAAAAACTCAGAAACGAGTAACCACCAGCATTAAAGGTCAGATTGGAAGAACGGGTTTTCCCTGGCACCAACTGGGAAAACTCCAATCCCCAGCCGCACAACGATTCGATATAGTCGTCGACATCGTCAAACACCCCAAAAAATGTGACCGGTAGTTCACGCTCAGACATAGCGCAGCCCCTTATAATAATTCACTATAGTCCAATACCCATTTGGTCTAAGATAATCACAAAAAAAATAGGGTTTTACAATGCAACTTGCTCTGATTTAGAACAATCGTGCCATTTTGGCGGATCAAAACCTCTTCTTTCCAATAATTATAAGAAGCCACCTTTACTATTCGCTTTTTTGATACTTAAGCAAATAGAGATCTGTTACGGTCAAGTCCCGGGCACATAATAACCACAAAAAAACAAGCAAATCAAAGGCTGTCAATCGAGCTGCTGCTGGCGAAGACCAGCAGCCATAAGAAACAACAACGAAAAGACAGGTTTCAAGGGATGACACTGAGCGTGCATCTGGTCACCAATAAACAGAGTGACCTGCCACAGTTAGTCAAAGACGTTTGCATCGTGGAACATTGGACCTTTTCAATGTCTCGCGACAATTTGCCAGACCACCAATACATCGATTTCAGCGAATTCGACGTCGTGGTCTTCGACACCGCGAGCAACTTCGACACCAGCCTTAGCAGCTATCGACTTCTGTTGTCGGCCGGGCGTATTCATTGCTCAACGGTGTTTGTATCGCCACGCTACTGCCACAGTGAAAATGAATCCCTCGCGGGCCTATCTGACGCCCACTACCTGGTGCAGCCAGAGGCGCAACAACTTAAGTCCTACCTCAACAAATTCTCCCGTTCTCGCAACCGCATACTCGACAAGTACAACGCCCTGCTGCATGGCGAGCTGGGGTTACTGCTGGACAAAACCAGCATCATTAGCATTGCCGACACTCGCGGCCGTATCGTTTACGTCAATGACAAGTTCTGCAGTGTCAGCGGCTACAGCCAAAAAGAGCTCATCGGAGAAAACCATCGGCTGCTCAAGTCCGGAGTACACCCACCTGATCTGTTCCACCGTATGTGGCAAACCATCACCAAAGGCAAAACCTGGCAGGGGCAGGTGTGCAATAAAAGGAAGGACGGCAGTCTCTACTGGGTAAAATCAGAAATCCATCCAATATGTGACAGCAAAGGCCGCCCTATTCTTTACTTCTCCATTCGCCAGGAGATCACCCAGGAAGTCGACCTGACTCAGCAGCTGGCTGTCAACGAAGAGCGCTTCCGGCTCAGCAACGCCTTTGCCAATATCGTTTCCTTCGAGTGGGACTTTGAAAGCGACATCATTCACGTTTCTGACGAAGCGCAAAAGCTCTATGGTCTCAGTAACCCCGCACAGCAGCTGACCCAAGCAAAGGCGTTCAGCATGATCCACCCGGAGGACCGGGAAGAGGCTCTGGCGAGGGCTAACCTCAGCAAGACACACAACAGCGAGTACAAGATTGAACACCGCATCATCGGCGAAGACGGCAGGACCCGCTGGGTCGCCAAGCGCGGCAAGGTTATCCTCGACCAAGACGATCAGCCGGTAAAAATGCTGGGTGTTGTCTCTGATATTCAGGATATTAAGGAAGCCCAAGCAAGAGAAGAAAAAGCCAATCAAGTAAAGACCGCATTTCTCACCTCCCTCGCCCACGAAGTGCGCAATCCACTTAACGCCATATCCGGCTATGCTCAGTTGATTCGCAAAAAGCCAGACCAGGCAAGCGCCTCAGAGCGAGCCAATCGAATTGTCGATATTTGCCAATATATGATGGAACTGC
This sequence comes from Cellvibrionaceae bacterium, assembly GCA_027012915.1. Next base: position 11,941 of record JALUYN010000559.1, on the reverse strand, counting down.
TGGCCGAGGTGGATGATCTGTCAAAAATAGAAGCCGGCAAGGTGGAGCTCAATATTGAGCCAGTGAACGTTTGCGAGCTATTGCAAGAGTGCCAACAGATCATCAGCCCTCTGCTGGGTGAAATCAAACTGTTTCAAGATGATGCCGATGTGGTTGTCCGCGCCGATCGCCGCCAACTTAAGCAAGTTCTCATTAACCTCTTGAGCAACGCCATCAAATACAATAAAGAGTTGGGGAGAATTTTTGTTTCCGCCAAGGCGCAGGATAATGGCCAGGTGCGCATCGAGGTGGAAGATACCGGTAACGGAATTGCAGAAGACCAGCTGGAGCAGATCTTTGCCCCCTTCGAGAGATTGGACTGGGAAAAAAGTGAAGTTCAGGGGCTGGGATTAGGGCTGCCTCTCAGCAAGCTCCTGGTGGAGCAAATGGGCGGCACGACCGGTGTTGCCAGCCAGGTTGGCCTGGGAACCCGCATCTGGGTAGAACTGCCTGAGGATCACGCGCAAAATTCTTCCGCGGAGTATAGCGCCAACAACAATGCTTCCGACTCGGAGGAATACCAATTTCCGGAAGGCACGCGCATTCTTCTCGCTGAAGACAACGAATTCAACCAGCACTTTATGGCCGAGCAACTCGCACTATACGGCCTGGAAGTCAGTCACTCTGCCAACGGAGAGGATGCACTACGACAGCTGGAAGCCGCGCCTTTTGACCTGCTGCTCACCGACTGCAACATGCCGAAAATGGACGGTTTTGAGCTGGCTCGGAGGCTGCGACGACACACTTCAAAGACCCTGCGTGATTTACCCATCATTGCCATTACTGCACGCAGCAGCAAGCGCTCAGAGCAGGAATGCCTCGAGTCCGGTATCAACGACGTCTTGATTAAACCCATACTCGCAGACAATCTTCTGGAAAAGATACAGGCTCAACTTCCCCACAACCAAGCTAAGACAGAAGCTGAAAAAGCCCCTAGAGCAGCGCAAGACGAGCAATCTACACCAGAAAGCCAAGGCACCATCGATACCGGTCCGACTCAGATCATCGATCGCAACATCCTCAATGGCTACATTGGCGACGACTCACAAGCCCAGATAAAGCTACTGAAAATATTTCAGGGATTGTTTAAAGGCTCCATCAAAGAACTGCTGCAAGCCTACGATCAGAAAGATTACGCCAGCCTGCAGTTTATGGCCCATAAGCTTTCCTCCTCTTCTCTCAGCATTGGCGCCACGCCCCTTTCTTCATGCCTGCGCTGTATCGAAGACGACATTCAAAGGGATCATTTTGGCGATATTCCCAACTATATCGACCACATCAAGCACCTGGCGCCTCTGCTTAAGCACGAACTTGAGCAGCTGGTTTACAACACCGTATCCGATAAAAGCAACAAAATAGACAGTCTCACCAAGGCCACCGAGCTCAGCGTTCTAATCATCGACGATGACAGTTTCGCCATTAACCATGCAGAGCATCAACTGAACAAGATAGGCCTCCAAAAAGTACAAAGCGCCACCTCGGTCATAGACGCTTTGGAAGTCATGTCGAGATCGCCAAAGCCTTTTGACGTGCTTATGTGTGACATCAATATGCCCGATACCGACGGTTTGGAGCTGATCCGCTTACTATCATCCAATTATCGCAGCGAAGGACTGGTAATCTACAGCTCAGAAAAGATTTTGATCAAACCGGTGCGCAACCTGATCGCCAGCTACAACATGAATTTCCTGGGCCACCTTGAAAAGCCATTTCGGAAATCCGAGCTGATCAAAATTCTGAAAACCCAGCTCCATACCCCGGCTCCCAAATCAAATAGTAATCAGGAATCACTGACCGATAAAGAAGTGCGAGAAGGGATCAAACTGGACGCACTGGAAGTGGTTTACCAACCGCAAGTGTGCACGTTGGAACAACGCATTATCGGTGTCGAAGCCCTGGCCAGATTCAGGCGCCGCTCTGGCTCACTGGTAGGACCCGCGCAGTTTATCCCTCAGATTGAGAGAATGGGATTGGAATACCCATTTACCATCAACATCTTTGAGAAGGCGGTAACACAACTGGCCGTATGGATGGCCAAGGGCATTGATATCAAGATGGCAGTCAATTTCTCCATGACTGCCATAGAAAACCTGGAGCTGCCAGAGAAACTCGCAGACATCTGCTCCAACCACGGCATCAGTACCGATCTGATTGTGGTAGAGGTCACGGAAACAGAAATCACCAAGAATCCACAGGTCGCACTGGAAGTTCTTGGGCGCATGAGTCTACAGGGCTTTACCCTCTCGATCGACGATTTTGGCACGGGCTATTCGTCCCTGGAAAAATTACAGATGCTGCCGTTTAGCGAGTTAAAGCTCGACCGCAGCTACGTCAGCAACGCATGCCAGGAGGATGTCTCCATGGCAATTATGAAATCGATTATTGAGCTGGCAAAACAGCTTAATATGAGAACTGTCGCCGAAGGTGTGGAAACGACCCGGGACGTCACACTATCCCGCGAAATCGGTGTGGATTACATACAGGGATACCACATCGCCAAACCCATGCCCGCCGAAGATCTCAGCCAATGGATTGCCCACTTCCAGACATCGAAATCCACGGAGGGAACACCCCATGTCGAACATCCTGGTCATTGATGACGATCCGCTGTTTCTTGAACTCATCCAGGCAACGCTATCGCAGCACTCCCTGACGTGCAGCCACGCCCCAGAGATAGCCCTCAGCAAGCTTCGGCAAATTCCGCCGGATCTCATTATTCTGGACATCCACATGGGCACCACCAACGGCTACCAAGTGTGCAAACAAATTCGAGAGCACAATCCGGACGTACCAATACTTTTTATTTCATCCAGCGATACTCTTGAAAGCCGTCTACAAGCCTACGGCGCGGGTGGCCACGATTTTCTCGCCAAGCCCTATCAAACCCGCGAGCTGAATTTTAAAGTCGACCTACTTATATCCCGCCATCAGCAACACTGCGATTTGAAGCATCAATTACAGGACAACAGCTCCCTGATCCATCACATACAACAGGAAGCGGCCTCATTGCAGGCCATCAATCGTTTTATACAATCCTGTATGCACTGCAAGGATTTGAACACTCTCTACGCCATCTTCTTCGTGGCACTGAAGGAATTGAATACCTGCGGCGTTTTGAAGATCGCGGATAATGCCGCACAGTCCGGCGGCAACCCGCCAACGCGGCTGGAACAGGAAATCCTCACCATGAGCCAGGCGCTGCCGCGCATCCACAGTTTCGGTAATGATCGCGCCCTATTCAGCTGGAGTCAGGCAACATTACTGGTGCGAGAACTGGGACCACTGATCGATGTGCTCGCCATTCTAATGGACTCCCTGGAAGTGATTATCTCAGCCATCAAAGCCGAAGGGGATTTGGTTGAAAAAATTGCACAACTGGAAGAAGCCAATGAAGAGTCACAAAAGCAAGTCGAAAGCTTGATCAGTGATATGACCCTGAGCCTTCAGGACAATCTAATTACGCTGGGGCTGGTGTCCGATCTCAGCAGTACCGAGGAGCAGGCTATTCGAGATATTGTGTCTGACTACGCTGATCGCATTCGAGAAAACATGGCGATCCAACACCAGCACAGTGAACAGATTAAACATTTGGTGAACCAACTGCGGGCACCTTCAGATTCCATCGAACGACTGCTAGCCCACGCGCGCGACAGCGACAACCACTCCGATGCTGTTGAGCTTTTTTAGCAGGCTGTTGATTCTGCGTGTCAGGGAATCTCTACGACGAGATCCTGGTTTCCCAAGCGCACCTGACAACTGAGTCTGGAGCTGGGCCCAAAGCCGAAGACACCACGTGTGATACTCTGCTCCAAATCATCTGCGGCTTCGACACTGTCACCACCATCGTGCAAGATCACATGGCAAGTGGTACACGCGCAATTTTGCTGACAGGCGTGATCTATATCCACACCATGATCCAGTAGCTGCTGACACAGTGGCTGCCCCGCGCCCCCTTGAAAAACAGCGCCCTCGGGACACTTGCCGGGGTTCGGCAAGACCACCACCTGCGGCATTAAGACGAAGCCTCAGCAATGGCTTTAATGCGAGCCACGATAGAGCGCAAACCGTTCCCGCGCGTAGGGCTCAAGTGGTTTTCCAGATCCAGATCGGCAAAGTAACCATCGATATCAAACGCCAGAATCTGCTGTGGGGTTTTGCGATTAAATGCCGCCATAACCACGGCCAACAGACCACGCACGATCACCGCGTCACTGTCGACAATGAAATTCAGTACGCCCGCTTCACTTTTGACTTCGATCCAGACGTTGCTCTGACACCCCTTCACCAGACGCTCAGGTGTGTGCAACTCTTCGGGGAAAGGCCCCAGAGCCTTGCCGAGATCGATGATGTACTTATAGCGCTCTTCCCAGTCATCAAAAAACTCGATGTCTTCCAGGATTTCTTCGGTGGTTGGCAACATACAGGTTTCCAGAGAGGATATTCAAAAGCAAAAGGGGGATTATACAGATCTTTAGAAAAACAAACCGGTCTCAAGTTGAGCTTCTTCGCTCATCATCTCTTTGTTCCAGGGCGGATCAAACACCAACTCAACTGCAACATTGGTGACATTGGGTACCTTAGCTACCCGGTATTCGACGTCTCCGACCAGTACTGGCCCCATGCCGCACCCCGGTGCGGTGAGAGTCATGCGCACATCCACTCTACCCGAGGCCTGATCAACATCGACGCCATAAATCAGGCCAAGGGACACCAGACTCACAGGGATTTCTGGATCGAAAATACTATCCAGAGCATCCCACACCTGAGATTCCTGAATGCTGCCAGAACCGTCGTCCACGAACTCGAGCACTTGCGGCTCACAACCGATAGCGTCAGCATCTGTGCCGTCAATACGCAACATATTACCTTGCCAGGTAACCGTGTAGTTGCCCCCCAGATCCTGAGTAATATTGAGAAACTGCCCTTCTGGAATAACTGTGGATTCACCGGAGGGAACGCGTCGCGCCGGACACTCCCGCCGGGTTACCACCATATTCTGCTGCATTGACTGACCTTCTATTAGCCTTCCACGTCCATGTGCTTTCTATCAACACGCCATACTGAATGGACGAGCTAACATCGTTAAAAAGGAATGCGGTATCAGGACACCGAAAAGCTCTCACCGCAACCGCACTCGGCGATTACATTGGGATTATTGAACTTAACCACGTGATTAAGTCCCTCGGTGGCCATATCGATTTCGGTGCCGCGCAACAATTCTATCGCATCGGCAGCGATAGAGAGAGTCACTTCGTCATTGACTTCTAACACCGAGTCATCGGTCTCGCCTTGCTCTACCATATCGAGCACGTAGGCATAGCCGGTGCAGCCGCTCTCTTTGGTACTGAGGCGAATCAGTTTGTCAGCACCCTTGGCTTTTTCCGCTGCCAGATTCTTGGAAAAGTAATCCGCCGCGGCATCGGTTACCGTAACGACTGGACCGCTGGGGTCAAATGTTGCAACTGTCATATTCAGTTTCCTGTGGTCGTTTTCCAAATCATTTAGACACTGGAATCGTGTCTATGTTTACATCAGCATCATCTGCACTTTCTTCAGCGCGGTGAACAACTGTTCCACTTCTTCCAGAGTGTTGTAGATGGAGAAGGAGGCCCGGGCAGTTCCCGGCACTGACAAGCGCCCCATCAAAGGCTCGGCACAGTGATGTCCAGTGCGGATGGCGATGCCCTGCTTGTCCAGCAGGAAGCCGATATCAGCAGGATGCCCTGCATCCATAACAAAGCTCAGCACCCCAACCTTGTGCGGTGCCGAACCGACAATTGTCAGGCCTTCAAAATTCTCTGCCAACTCCGTAGCGCGCTGCAACAAAGCCGCTTCGTGTTGTTGCAAACCGCTCTGATCCAACCCCTGAAACCACTCGATGGCCACACCAGTGGCAATGGCTCCAGCAATGTCCGGCGTGCCTGCCTCCAGGCGGTATGGCAACACATTCCAGGTAGCTGAGTCGTAGGAAACGGTGGCAATCATTTCTCCACCGGTCTTCCAAACGGGCCACTCAGCCAACAGTGATTCTCTTCCCCATAGCACACCCATGCCCGTTGGACCGAACAGTTTATGGGCCGAGAAGGAATAAAAATCACAACCCAGCGCTTGTACATCAATGGCGCCGTGGGCAATGCCTTGCGCACCATCAATCGATACCAAAGCACCAACCGCCTTGGCCTGCTGCGTCATTTCAGCAATGGGGTTGACGGTTCCCAGAGCGTTAGACACATGGGGGAATGCCACCATGCGAGTATTACCAGACAAGGCTTGCTGATAAGCCTTCTGGTCCAGCTCACCGGAATCGAGAATCGGCACGACTTTCAGCTCAGCGCCACTTTGGGCACAGGCTTGCTGCCAGGTTACCAAATTGGCGTGGTGCTCCATTTCAGTCACCACCACTTCATCACCAGCCTTTAGCAGCTGCGCCATACCGTGAGTAATGATATTGATGGACTCGGTGGTACCACTGGTCCAGATGACCTCTTCACGAGCATTGGCGTTCATGAATCCGGCTACGATATCGCGCGCGCCCTCAAAGCGCCGCGTCGCCTCATCCGCCAACTGATGCGCACCGCGGTGCACATTGGAATTACAGGTCGTGTAGTACTCCACCAAAGCATCGATAACACACTGTGGCTTTTGCGTGGTGGCGGCATTGTCCAGATACACCAGAGGCTTGCCGTTAACTTCACGGTTCAGAATGGGAAACTGGGCACGAACTTCCGAGACATCAAAACTCATCAATCAGTCTACCTTTTAATCTACCTTGGCCTTACTTAACTTCCATATTGGCAAAACGCGCACGCAACTGCGGACGCAACCAATCGGCCAGAGCCTCGCTGGGCATATCGTCAACCAGCTCATTGATGAAACCGAAATTAAGCATCACTTGCGCCTGAGCTTTATCGATACCGCGAGTCTGTAGATAGTAGAGCGCTTTTTTATCGATCTCAGCCACAGTTGCACCGTGGGCACAGCGCACATCGTCGGCGTAAATTTCCAGCTCGGGCTTGGTATTAATTTCTGCGCGATCAGACAACAGCAGATTGCGATTATTCAATTCCGCCAAAGTCTTTTGGGCCTGCGGATGGATATGAATGCGCCCGTTAAACACCGCGCGAGAGCGATCTCCCACAATGCCACGCACGTTTTCTTCAGTTGTACCATTGGGCTGTGCATGCTCAATGCAGCTATGTAAATCAAACAACTCGCCGGAATCCAGCAGGTACACCGCGTTCATTTTGGCGTTGGCGTGCTCGCCGTTGTGAGCCACGTCCACATCCACACGAGACAGTTCACTGCCAAAACCAATAAGAGTACTGTTTAGTTCAGTGTGATTGCCCAACGCAAAGTGACAACCTCCGATATTGATCGCAGAGCCCGATTGCAAGCCGAAGCGATAGTGCTCCAGGCTAGCCTTATCGGCCAGCAAGTACTCTGAAAATACCGTGCTCAACCCCGCCTCGGTTCCGGAAAATTGTTCAGCGACCGTCAACTTTGAGGCTTCTCCCAATCGCACCAGTACACGGGTGTGCGACTCCACACCAGCGCTGTGCAGATTAACGATGCGCAGCGGCCGTTCAATAGCGACATTATCAGCGACGTCGATCATCAGGCATTCGCTGGCCAACACATCGTTGACCAAACCAAATACATGACGCTCCGGCTTTACTTGGGTAAACACTTTGGCAGCAAGGGCCTGCTCCGCATCAGAGGCTTCGCCCAAAGCCACAATACTCAATCCATCGGGCAAATCATCTGAGCCCGCTTCCAGACGACCGTCGACAAACACCAGATCAATACTGTCAAAGCCTTCAATGGCTTCTACTTGAGCGTCTTGATTGGCTGCTTCCAGTGCAAAACTGGAGTCTTCTACCGCGCGCAGGGAAAAATACTTCCAGGCCTCAGTTTTACGCGTAGGCCAGGCGGTATCGCGCAACAACGCCAGGGATTCACTGCGCTGAGAGGCCAACCAGGTATCGCCCTGTTCGGCACGTGCCAGCGCTCTGTCTAACCAGCTATTCATGTGTATTCCTCGGCTTACGCGTCAGCGCCATCTTCAGTTATCCAGGCGTAACCCTGCTCTTCCAACTCCAGAGCCAGAGAAGCGTCACCGCTTTTCACTATCTTGCCGTCCGACAGTACGTGTACGTAGTCCGGCTTGATGTAATCCAGCAGGCGCTGGTAATGAGTCACTACAATAAAACTGCGCTCATCGCTGCGCTGACTGTTTACGCCATCGGCCACAACCTGCAACGCATCAATATCCAGGCCGGAGTCGGATTCATCAAGAATGCACAATTTGGGCTGCAACAACAGCATTTGCATAATCTCGTTGCGCTTTTTCTCGCCGCCGGAAAAGCCTTCGTTGACGCCGCGCTTGAGGAACGACAACGGCAGATCCACCTGCTTGCAAGCCGCCTTTGCCAACTTCAAGAACTCTGCAGAACTCAAGGCCTCTTCGCCGCGCTCTTCGCGCTGGGCATCGACGGCCGCCTTAAGGAATTCCATATTGCTGACACCGGGAATTTCTACCGGATACTGAAACGCCAGAAACAGACCGGCGCGGGCGCGCTCTTCCGCTTCGAGCTCCAACAGATCCAGGCCATCCAGCGTGGCGCTGCCGCTTTCCACTTCATAACCTTCGCGGCCCGACAGCACGTAACCCATGGTACTTTTGCCCGCTCCGTTAGGGCCCATAATGGCGTGTACTTCGCCAGGTTTAACCTCAATGCTCAAACCTTTAAGGATGTTTTTCTCTTCGACGCTGGCGTGTAAATTCTCGATCTTCAACATAATGTTTATGCCTACACAATTCAGGTTGTAGGTTGGGTTGTACGCAGTGACACCCAACACAGGTATTCTTTTCAAATTGTTTGCTGGGCTTCACTGCGCTCAACCCAACCTGCGGTTTCAATCGTTAGCCGACCGAACCTTCCAAACTGATTTCCAGCAGTTTGCCCGCCTCGACCGCAAATTCCATGGGCAGCTCTTTGAAGACCTCTTTGCAGAAGCCATTCACAATCATGGACACCGCTTTTTCCGGATCCAGTCCACGCTGCTGACACAGGAACATCTGATCATCACTCACCTTCGAGGTAGTTGCTTCGTGCTCGACAATCGCCGAGGGATTGCGACTCTCCACATAGGGGAAAGTGTGCGCTCCGCATTGATCGCCGATCAACAGCGAATCACATTGGGTAAAGTTGCGCGCGCCTTGCGCCCCAGCGTTCATACGCACCAGGCCACGATAACTGTTGTTACTGCGACCGGCGGAAATCCCCTTGGAGATAATGGTCGATCGGGTATTTTTACCCAAGTGAATCATCTTGGTGCCAGTGTCCGCCTGCTGCTTGCCGCGGGTCAGCGCCACAGAGTAGAACTCACCAACACTGTTGTCGCCCTTGAGCACGCAACTTGGGTACTTCCAAGTGACCGCCGAGCCGGTTTCTACCTGAGTCCAGGAAATCTTGGCATTGGTGTGGCAGATACCGCGCTTGGTCACAAAGTTGTAGATACCACCGCGTCCCTCTTCGTCACCGGGATACCAGTTTTGTACGGTGGAGTATTTGATTTCAGCGTCATCCAGAGCCACCAGTTCTACCACCGCCGCGTGCAACTGATTTTCATCACGCTGTGGTGCTGTACAGCCTTCCAGATAACTGACGTAACTGCCTTCGTCGGCTACGATCAGGGTGCGCTCAAACTGCCCGGTATTCTGCTCATTAATACGGAAATAGGTCGACAATTCCATGGGGCAGCGAGTGCCCTTGGGGATATAGACAAAAGAGCCATCAGTAAACACCGCACAGTTGAGTGCCGCGTAGAAATTATCTTTTTGAGGAACTACGGTACCGAGATATTTTTTCACCAGCTCGGGATACTTGTGCACGGCCTCAGAAATTGGGCAAAAGATGACTCCGGCCTCTTCAAGCTTTTCGCGGAAGGTGGTCACCACCGATACGGAATCGAATACCGCATCTACCGCCACGCCTGCCAACATCTGCTGCTCCACCAAGGGGATACCCAGTTTTTCATAGGTGCGCAACAACTCTGGATCCACTTCGTCCAGAGACTTGGGCTTATCCTTCATACTCTTGGGAGCTGAATAATAGGAGATGGCCTGAAAATCAATTTTCGGGTAATCAACATGAGCCCAATCTGGCTCAACCATTTCCTGCCAGGCGTGAAACGCCTTCAGGCGCCACTCCAGCATCCACTCAGGCTCATTTTTCATAGCGGAAATACGGCGAATGACGCCGTCATCCAAACCCGGCTCGAAGGTTTCAGATTCGATATCGGAAACAAATCCGGCTTCGTATTCCCGCTCAAGGGCTTTGTTAATTTCTTCAGTCATTGTCTGACCCATTACTCAAACTATCGTTTACAGCAATCAGGGGGCATTCACCCGCTGACCGCCATATACCATCAGGCGTTTTGTAGCTTTGTCACTACCTGATGGATATGTTCTATTGCCCGCTCAACATCCTCTTCCGAGGTGTAGCGCCCCAAAGAGAAGCGCACCGAACTATGGGCATCTGTGTCACTCAACCCCATGGCTTTTAGCACGTAGGATGGCGACAAACTCGCCGACGCGCAGGCCGACCCGGAGGATATGGCCAGCTCTCTCAAGGACAGCAACAACACTTCACCTTCCACACCAGAGAAGCACACGTTCAAATGCGCCGGACTGACATTTTCCGCACCGCCATTGCGGCGCGCACCTGAAATGCCGGCAACACCGTGCCACAGTCGATCACGCAACTCAGCCAGGCGACCAGCTTCAGTATCCAGACACTCACTACACTCAGCAGCAGCCTCGCCCATCCCCACCACCTGGTGAGTTGGCAGGGTCCCGGAACGCATACCACGCTCCTGGCCACCACCATGCATCTGCAACGCCACCTGAGGCTGAGCAGAGCGTTTCACATAGAGGCAACCAACACCTTTGGGCCCATAGAACTTGTGAGCTGAAAGACTCAGCATATCCACATTCAGCGAGTCGACATCAATCGCGATTTTACCAGCCGCCTGTGCTGCGTCGCTATGCATCAGCACACCCAGCTCTTGGCACAGGCTGCCAATCTCAGCAATTGGATTGATCGCCCCCACCTCGTTGTTGACGTGCATCAGGCTCACCATGCGAGTATCGCCGCGTAGCGCCTGCCTCACCTGCTCGACCTCTATCACGCCATCAGCGTTGGGCTCAAGCCAGGTTACGTCCACCCCTTTCGACTCCAGCCACCTGGCAGGATCGATAATTGCCTTGTGCTCAATGGTCGAGGTAATCAGGTGTCCTTGGTAATTGTGTGTTTCAAACACACCTTTCAGAGCCAGGTTGTTGGCCTCGGTAGCACCACTGGTCCAAACCACCTCACGGGGATCACATCCCAATAACTGGGCCACCTGCCCACGGGACTCCTCTACCTTCTCTTCCGCTTGCCAGCCATACACATGGGATCTGGAAGCGGGGTTGGCAAAGGTTCCCGAGCGCGTCAAACACTCACTCATGGCTTTAGCCGCGCGCTCTGACACCGGAGTCGTGGCCGCGTAGTCCAGATAAATCGGAGCTGTCACAAATTACCTACTTACTAGCTACTTAGCACTCAGTTAAGCACTGACATGCTGCAGTATTTCTGCCTGTTCGCGATCCTGTCGCGCGGCGATTTCCTGCACTTCGTTTCTCTCGATGAGGTTTTGCAGGGTAATCCCCGACAAAAACTCGTGAATTTGCTGACTCAGATCGCACCACAAATGATGGGTCAAACACTGAGCCCCGCGCTGGCAGTTGCCCTGGCCACTACAATTGGTAGCATCAATGGACTCGTTTACCGCATCGATAATATCCGCCACACGGATTTCACTGGTAGGCGCACTCAGGCGATAACCACCGCCAGGG
>JALUYN010000558.1 GCA_027012915.1 Cellvibrionaceae bacterium | reverse complement strand
CCCTCAGCTTGGAAAATAGCTGTTCCAGATATGACAGGGATATCTCCTGCCGCTTGGAAATATCCGCCAGGCTGATGGGTTTCTTCTCACCATGCAATGCCAAGTCCAACATGGCAGTCACGGCATAACGCCCCTTAGTGGTTAAACGCATACAAGTATCCTCTGATCATTACGAGCTATGCGCATTATCCAAAAACCCACTAAAACAGTCAATTATTTAACCAACCATTTTTGTCAGGTATTGTTTTCGCGATCGTGCTTTTCCAGTTTTTTGTTGGTGTGATACACAAAATTCTGAATCGCGGTGAGCATGCCACGCATGATATTGAGCTCCATCTGATCCAGGCGGATGCGACCGTACAAGCGACGCATACGCGTCATGGTCTGGCGCGGGTTTTCCGGATCATAGAAGCCCAGGTCAGTCATAGTCTGCTCGAGGTGCTCGAAGTACATCTCAACATCCTGATGCCGAGCCGGCGGCACATCCCAATCATCAAAGTGCGGCTCCTTGCCCTCTTCCAGGCTCAGCAAAGCCATGCGAACCTCGTAACACAGCACCTGTACCGCCGTAGCCAGATTTAACGCACTGTAATCAGGGTTTGAGGGAATATGTACGTGATAGTGGCACTTGTGCAATTCGTCATTGGTCAAACCTCGATCTTCGCGACCAAAAACCACCGCCACTTCGTGAGCTTGCGCTTCATTGATCGCCTTCTCGCCGAATTCTCTGGGCGTAAACAACGGCCAGGGAATGCGTCGCCCGCGAGCACTGGTACCCACCACCAAGCCACAATCGCCAATAGCCTCTTCCAGGGTATCGACAACAATGGCATTTTCCAGCACGTCCGCAGCCCCGGCGGCACGCCATACGGCGCGATCCGAGGGGTACTCCTTTGGAGCTACCAGATACAAACTGGAAAGCCCCATATTCTTCATCGCCCGCGCGGCTCCGCCAATATTGCCGGGGTGAGTGGTGTTTACCAGTACCACGCGTACTTTTTGCAACAGATCCTCTGTGGAGCTGTTCTCTGAAATGCGGTGTTCGGACATGCTTCTCTATACAATTCGGGTCTAAAAGGGCGCGCAGTGTACCAAATTGACCACTATCCTAATAGCTCGGGGGGCGTTATAATCCGCCGCCTCACAGCCCCTCCCCACAAGCCACGGATCTGACTACCCATTTGGTGGCATATCTTTGCCGGGACGACGAGCGGCCTGCTCTTTTACATACGATGTCAAATTTGAATTGGATGGTGCCCCATGGAACCCATGCTGACGATTGCCCTGCGCGCTGCGCGCAAAGCGGGTGAACTGATTGAGCGCGCGCTGGAGCGCGTAGATGTTGTTGCCTTCGAAGAAAAAGGCCGCAATGATTTTGTCACTGAAATAGATCAAGCCTCAGAAAAAGAGATTATCTACCACCTCCGCAAAGCCTACCCCGACCACACCATTGTCGGTGAAGAGACTGGCCGCAGCGAGGGTGACAGCGACTACGAATGGATTATCGACCCTCTGGACGGTACCACCAATTTTATTCATGGCATCCCCCATTTCGCCATTTCCATCGCCTGCCTCTATAAAGGTCAGATTCAACACGCGGTGGTTCTGGATCCAATCAAACGTGAAGAATTCACCGCCAGTCGCGGCAAAGGCGCGGCCCTCAACGGTCGTCGCATTCGTGTATCCAACCGTCGCAGCCTCGACGGCGCACTGATCGGTACCGGCATTCCATTCAATGGCTACGCCATGGAAAACATGATGCCCTACCTCACTGCCCTGCACGAAATTGCCGGCCAGACCGCAGGCATCCGCCGCCCAGGCGCTGCCGCACTGGACCTGGCCTATGTTGCCGCCGGTCGTTTTGATGGCTTCTGGGAAATGAACTTGAAATCCTGGGATATCGCCGCAGGACTGCTGCTGGTAAAAGAAGCCGGCGGTATGGTCAGCGACTTCCGCGGAGGCAACGACTGCATGAAGACCGGCAACGTCGTGTGCGCCAGCCCCAAGGTATTCAAGCCACTGCTGCAGATTGTCGGCAAGCATATGGGTAAAGTGTAAGACTTCACTTTTCTCACAGCACAAAAAAAGGGAGCTCAAGGCTCCCTTTTTTTGTATTTGATCGCAATCAGCTGGCAATCGCCAGTTCTGCAAACTTCTGCTGAGAGTAATCCGCATCCCCAAACAGGGTGTTGATCATCATCAGACGCTTCACGTAGTGACCGACATCCAGCTCGTCAGTCATACCAATGCCGCCGTGAATCTGGAAGGCTTCATCACCCACCAATTTGCCAGCACGACCGATCATAACCTTCAGCGCCAATACATCTTGCTCTGCCTCAGCCTTACCTTCTGCCACAGAACACACTGCGCGGTATACCAGAGAGCGCGTTTGCTCACAGGCCATAAACATATCGACCATACGATGCTGCAGAGCCTGGAACTTACCAATAGCAATTCCGAACTGCTCGCGAGTCTTGGTGTACTCCACGGTAGTATCTTTCAACTTATCCATGATACCTACTGCTTCGGCACCCACCGCAACGATGGTTTCCTGCACAACTTTTTTGAGCAGAGCAAAACCTTTACCCAGCTCACCCACAACATTAGCCGCCGAAACCTTGACGTTATCGAAGGAGATATTGGCAACCGCCTGACCGTCCATCATGCGGAACACAGACTTGCTCACACCTTCGGCATCTGCGTCCACCAGGAACAGAGACACACCGGACTCATCCAGACTGTCGCCACTGGTGCGAGCCGATACGATCAACTTATTGGCCGCAGCGCCATTGATGACAACGATTTTTTCACCGTTGATCACGTAGTCATCGCCCGCAGCCTCAGCACGGGTTTCAACATTATTCAGATCAAAACGGCTCTGTTGTTCAGCAAAAGCCACCGCACCTTGCAGTGAGCCCTCGATCACGGCAGGAATATTGGCTTCCTGCAAACCAGCGTTGCCACCATCGCGCAACAAACCACCGAACATCAGCACAGTGGCCATGTAGGGTTCCAAAACCAGCCCTTTGCCCAGCTCTTCCATTACGACGATATTGTCGACTACCGAACCGCCAAAGCCGCCTTGCTCTTCAGTAAAGGGCACGGACAACCAACCCAGTTCAGCAAAAGTCTGCCAGTTTTCAGCACTGAATCCGGCGTCGGTTTTAGCCAGCTTCTCGCGAGTACTGAACTCGTATTCGTCCTGAACAAACTTGGCAATGCTGTCGCGGAGCATGTTTTGCTCTTCCGTAAATGAAAAATTCATAACACTTATCCTTTCAAAATCTGTTTCAGCAATTACAAGCCCAGAACGAACTTGGAAATAATGTTTTTCTGAACCTCATTGGAACCGCCATAGACGGTCGCCGCACGGCCGTACATGTAATCAATGCGCGCGCGATCAGCAAAATCGTGACCACTGTTGTTGTCACCGGTGAGCACTTGAGTACCCATGTAGTAACCGGCCAGATCCATACGCAGCTTCTGAATGGCCTGCTGAATTTCAGTACCTTTAATTTTCAGCAGAGAAGACTCGGCACCCGGTGCGCTGCCGGAAGCAGTTGCAGCCAACACGCGCAGCTCGGTGTATTCCAACGCCATCAGCTCAATCTCGATATCAGAGATATTCCTGCGGAATGCGGCATCCTCAGTCAGCGGCTGACCATTGGCCATAGTCTGCGCAGCCAGGGCTTTCAACTCACGCACGTGACGCTTGGATTCAGCAACTCCCGCAATGGCGGTACGCTCGTGTTGCAGCAGAGCCTTGGCGTAGGTCCAGCCCTTGTCCTGCTCACCTATGCGATTGGCTACCGGCACGCGAACGTTGTTGAACTCCACTTCGTTCAGAGTGTGACGGTTATCGATACCAATGATTGGGTTAACGGTAATCCCTGGTGATTTCATATCGATCAACAGGAACGTAATACCATCCTGGTTCTTGCCAGAGGAATCGGTGCGCACCAGACAGAAAATCCAATCGGCATATTGAGCGTAAGTGGTCCAAATCTTTGCACCATTTACCACGTACTCATCGCCTTCCAGCACGGCCTTGGTTTTCAGAGAAGCAAGATCGGAACCGGAGCCCGGCTCTGAGTATCCCTGACACCACCAATCTTCACTGGTAAGAATCCGCGGCAAGAAGCGCTCTTTTTGCTCGTCCGAACCAAAACCGTAGATTACCGGCGCTACCATGCTCAAACCAAAAGGAATGGTATCCGGAGCTCCAGCCAGAGAACGCTCGTTTTCGTAGATGTAGTTCTGCGTTGGGGTCCAGCCTGCACCGCCGTACTGAGTTGGCCAATTGGGCGCGACCCAACCCTTGTCATTGAGCTTACGCTGCCACTCAATTTGGGCGTCTTTGTAAGTGCTTTTGTCAGACAAGCGCTGCTTCAGGTCATCGGTAAACGCTTCCGTCAGGAAGGCGCGAACCTCGTCACGAAACGCGAGGTCTTCTGCAGAAAATGTAGTATCCACGATTGTTTTCCTGTTGTTTAAATGGATGATTGGATAGAACTGTCGACTCTATATCGACAATCAACAGTCCTGTGCTTTTCGCCCTTGCTCCTGAACTGCGGAGCGTGTTCTGGCGACGGTATCCACGGCCAAAGACGTGGTGTATTTTTTGAATTCTTCGAGCTCGTATTCGAGTCCGGACTGCAGATCTATACGCCAACCGTGATCAATCAGATCTCTTATCTTAGTCAACGCTCTGGAATCGGCACTCAACATACTCTCAGCCAGCGCGTAAGCTTTTGGCAACAGCTCATCGGGACTGACCACATGATTGACCAACCCCCAAGACTGAGCTTCCTGCGGAGAAATAAAGCGTCCGGTCAAGCTCAACTCCTTGGCGCGATTCACACCAATTAAGCGAGGCAGTTTTTGAGTCATCCCCCAGGCAGGCACCAATCCCACTCGCGCATGAGTATCGGCAAACTTGGCATTGTCACTTGCCACCAGAAAATCGCAGGCGAGAGCCAGCTCGAAGCCACCGGTAATTGCG
>JALUYN010000557.1 GCA_027012915.1 Cellvibrionaceae bacterium | reverse complement strand
GTTGATAGCGCCAATCACCGGGCAACTACACGATTGCATGGCAGATGTAATCTCGGTGATGGAAATTTTTTCAAAAAACTTGTCCGTTCCTTCAGACAACTCTTTCAAATCCAAGCCAGCACAAAAGGCACGATCACCAGAACCAGTAATAATGACTACGGCAATATCATCTCGGGAATTCACTGCCCTGAAGGCATCGGACAACTCCATCAACATATGACTGGACAAGGAATTCATGGACGCTTCACGATTCAGGGTAATCGTTGCGATTCCCGCGTCGACCTCAAAGCCAATTTGCGTGTATTCCATAGCGTCCTCCATCATGCGACTCACCTTAACAACAGCAATTACGTGGCCTGAGGACGGATACTGACAATATGCCTGACAATTTCTACCAGCTAGTATGACGACAAAAAACCTATGAAAAACATAATGTTAGGGGCTACAATAGGGTTAATTTCCCATAACCATAACAACAAGCGGAATGGCCAATGGCAAAAAAACAAGAGATATATTTGTACATAGCACTGGTAGTTGGCGTGATCGCACTGTCTTCACTGGTAACAGTGTATGTCAGCAGCGATTTGCCCTTCGGCACTGAAATGCCAGGCGGCCGTGAAGCCGTGCGCCCACCCCTGGATGTGTTTGCAGGCCACGACGTCTGCATAAAAGCGATTCACAAAAATGCCAACGGTAAAGTCATCAGCCTTACTTCTGACGACCGCAGCGCAAGATATCAGGGTTACAACGACTCCAACCAGATTACCTTTGTCGCCGAGGTGCAACCACCTGATAGACCATTTCTGTCCGAGCAACGCTCTACCGTTCGAGTGTTCTTTCGCTGCAGCACGTCAGCCAAGACCAATAAGCTGCTGACCCTATCGCAGCAAACCAACGACATTCACGGTATCAACCAGTGATCAGCTTTGCAGCTGCAGCTTGGCAATAACCGGATTGGCGTAAATACCCAGAAAAATGTCGCGCTGCGCATCCGGCACAGCACACAACCTGGCCATCAGCGCCAAACGCTCAGCCTGATGCCTGTCGGCGTCAAATGCTCCACCAGCCTCACCCACCGGAATATTCAACGATTTCTGAGTTAACATTTCATAGGCCAGCACATTGCTCGGGTGCAGTACGTAATTACTCCAGACCTGGCGATCAATCTCGGCGGCCACCTGGTCTGTCGATTCGTATTCGCCACTCAGTACATCACCAAACGCGACATGCACAGCTCCCTTGTCACCACGAATTCCCGCAGCGATACTCGCCACATCTTCGTGTTCATCTTTCTGATAGTCCCCTTCACTCTGCAGCGTAAACAGCTCGTTGGACTTGGCCGCGTCGCAAGGATCCCACTCATAGGAGATAGCCACCGGCACAATATTCAGTTCACGGATATAGTCGGAGAGTGAGACCGTTTTTGGCTTGCTCAAAGCCAACATACTGATTACCGCCGAATTGGTAGCATCACAACCGTCTTTAGCGCGCCCCTCGCGCTGGGCGATCCATAGATTACTTTGCTCCTCCACAATGGAGTAATGCATATAAGCGGACAGGTGCTTGGATGCCTTGAATTTCTCGCGGTTGGTCTTGGCCGAACGATTCACAATAAAACTCTTGTTGAGCCGCATCAGATCAGTCACGTAGGGCTTGGTTAACAGGTTGTCGCCAATGGCGATACGTACAGTACCAAAACCGTTGAGATGCAAGGCCCAATTGACAAACGCGGGATCCATCGCAATGTCTCGATGATTACTGATAAACAGATAGGGCTTATTCGGATCCAACTTGTCCAGACCGGAAATGGTGAAACTATTCACCTTCTTATTAATCATGCCCTCCAGATAATGAGCCACGATATCCTGAAGACCTTCTACAGATTCCACTCCACGCAGTTGTTTATCGAGCGCCTTATTAACCAAAGGCTTCAATAACCAACCCATAGATTTCCCCATACGTGGAAAGCGCAGATGAGCCAGAGCATTGATCAGCTCCTGGTCATTTACCAGGCGATCAATCGCCGGCCGCACTTCGTCATCGTTATAGGGGCGGATATCATCAAAGTTACTCATGGGAGGAAACAGCTCTCAAACATCAAAAAGTAGGGGGAGTGTATTTTCCAGCAAAACAGTTGAAAACGACAGAGCCTTTTGCCAAGCCCCCTGTGGATTTACGACAAATCGTGGGGTAAAAAAGCCATCTAATCCTGGCCTCCACCTGCGCGAATGACTTCTTGCAACGATTCTTCCAGCGCAATCATGCCGTCTTCCAGCTGCTCATCACACAGGTAAGGCGCCGGGCCAAATCTGAGCCAATGACCGGCGTAATCAGTATGCACACCGCGGTCCCGCATTTTTTCACACAATGGCCTGGCGTGGGGAGTCTGCAGCGCCATAAAGCCGCCCATATACTCGACATCCACGGGCAGATGAATCAGGTTATTATCGAGATCCAACTCTTTGAAGCATCGTGCCATGAGGCTTAGCTGGTGGTAATTTACGTCGGATAGGAAATCCACTGTCAGTGATTTTTC
>JALUYN010000556.1 GCA_027012915.1 Cellvibrionaceae bacterium | reverse complement strand
TCTGGAAACCGCCCAGGCGGTGGAATCCAAATTGATCAACGGCGATTTGGACTTTCTCTACATCGCCCCCGAGCGTCTGATTCAGCCCCGCACGGTTCAGATGTTGCAACGCGCGCAATTGGCGCTATTTGCCATCGACGAAGCCCACTGCGTCTCGCAATGGGGGCACGATTTTCGCGCCGACTACTTGCAACTGAGCCTGCTCGCCAGTGAGTTTCCCCAGGTGCCGCGCATAGCCCTAACGGCCACCGCCGATCAGCGCACCCGGGAGGAGATCATTCATCGCCTGAGCCTGCAGAATGCCAAGCAATTTGTCTCCGGTTTTGATCGCCCAAACATCTGCTACCGCATCAGCGTCAAATACAACGCCCGCCAACAGCTGCTGAACTTTGTTAAGACCGAACACCCGGAGGACAGCGGCATAGTCTACTGCCTGTCGCGCAAGAAAGTGGAAGACACTGCTGCCTGGCTACAACAGGAGGGCTTTAGCGCGCTGCCATACCACGCTGGTTTGGACGCTGGCTTGCGGCGTCATCATCAAGAGCGGTTTCTCCGTGAAGAGGGCATCATCGTGGTCGCCACCATCGCCTTCGGCATGGGTATCGACAAACCGGACGTGCGCTTTGTCGCCCACCTGGACCTCCCCAAGAATCTGGAATCCTACTATCAGGAGACCGGCAGAGCCGGGCGCGATGGCGAACCCGCCAACGCCTGGATGGCCTACGGTCTGCAGGACATTATTAAACTGCGACAAATGATGCAAAACTCCGAAGGCAGCATGGAACACAAACTTGCCGAGCAGCACCGCCTCAGTGCCATGCTAGGCCTCTGTGAAATCACCAGCTGTCGACGCCAGGCACTGCTCAACTACTTCGGAGATCAACTGTCTGAACCCTGCGGCAACTGCGATACCTGCCTCGAACCCCCCAGCACCTGGGATGGCACCGAAGCGGCGCGCAAGGCCCTCAGTACTGTGTATCGTTGTGGCCAGCGCTTTGGGGTCAACCACATCATCGACGTCTTGCGGGGCAGCGACAATGATCGCGTTCAGCAGCTCAAGCACAATACCCTCAGCACCTTCGGCATTGGCGGAGAGCTCGACACCAATCAATGGCGCTCGGTATTTCGGCAACTGGTAGCACGAGGCTACCTGAGCGTCGACTTCTCTGGCTTTGGCGCGCTGAAGCTGGAGGAAAAATGCCGACCACTATTGCGAGGTGAAGAAATGCTGGACCTGCGCCTGGACGTGCGCAAGAAGGCCCAACGTCAGACGACCCGCACGCCTTTGCCCGGAGATATAGATGTGGAACTCTGGGAAGCCCTGCGCGAGCGCCGCCGCGAATTGGCCGACGAGCAAGACGTGCCGCCGTACGTTGTGTTCAGTAACCAGACCCTGCAAGAGATGTGCATCCGACTTCCCACCACCCTGCAACAGATGAGTCACGTTAACGGCGTCGGCGAGCGAAAATTGAAAAAATACGGCGATGAATTTATCAGAATCATCGCCGCTCACACCCCCTAGCCGAAAGCACCATTGCCGGCATCTGATTCCGCCATACGCACCAATCGACTGTCATCGACTGCAGCCTGGCGATGCACCACAGCTTTCTTGTAGTTTTCATCGGTTACCATAGCCATAAAGGCTCCGGCATTGGGGTAGCGAGCGATAAATGCGATATCCCAAGATTCGTCTTGCGGTCCAATCAATACGGTTTCCGGCTTTCCACGCCAAACAATTTCACCACCCAGCCCCTGAAATATGGGACCACTTTCCTTGCCGTAACTGGCATAGGCCTCAGCCCCGGTTGCCTCACGATCGTCAGGATATTGGGCCTGATCGCGTAGACGAATCAGATTTAACATCAAAATAGGTTGATCGCGCGGCAGATCTTTAAACGCATCAAACTGCTCTCGAGTAGGGTCGACGTGAGACATGGTACTTCCTTTGATTATTATTGAAGCCCTAATAATAGATCAGCAATCCACACAAACCATTGACCAAATCTGCCTCACTGGCACGCACTATTCCGACTCATCGAGAATACAAAATGATAAAAAGGTAGAAAACAGAATCCCCGCTACCGCTAATGGTGGACTGGGAAAAAAGAACAGCAGCAGAGCCGCAAATAGCCAGATACGCTCTACCAGCTTCTGGCGCTGGCGATAGCGTTGTGTAAATCGCCGCCGATGAAAATGCCTGGCTTCGGGATTCTCCACTTCCATCCATGCGGGCTTCCAGGTGAAACGACTAAACAAGGTCCAATAAAAAAACAACAGTTCTTTTAGCATGGCAACACCCCAATACTTCCACTTCAGATTTGAGTATAGGTCGCCCGGCTAGAAACGTGTCACAGGTCATTAGTCGATAAGAGTATTAGCCTCTCAAAAGATATAACGCAAAAGAGCGGGCGCAAGGCACCCGCCTTTAGAGCCTTTTACTTGTTCATGTCCATCAGGGCATTCTTGGTATCTTCGGCCTTCTTCATTAAATCACTATCAGCAGCAGCGTCTTTGAGATCTTCGGCTTTATCTACTGCTTTCTCGGCCATATCGGCGGCACCTTCCTTAATATCCGCCGCCTTTTCTTTGGCCATATCTACGGCCTCTGCAGTTTTCTCCTTGGCCGTCTCGGCCATAGCCTCGGCTTTATCGCGCGCATCTTGTGCCATGACTTTTGCAGCATCAGCGGTTTCGGCAGCTTTGTCCTGCACCGCTTCTTTTGCGGGCACAGCGGTCTGGTTTTGCTCTGGTGCGTCCTGACTGCATCCTGCCAGCAAAGCTCCGGCGACCATCGCCACCGCGATTAAAGGCAATTTTTTCATTCTAAACTCCTCGTACATTATTGTTATGTGCAGCCACAACAGGTTAACGCCATGACCACCGCGCCGAAGAGTTTAGCCTGTCGCCGCCGCAATTGCTGACAATTATTTACAGGTATCCGCCAAAGTTTGAGGTGCATCATAGTTTGAGGCGCGTCATAACTTCAAACCCAGGATAGTTTGAGGACTGTAGTCGTCTTGGATATAGTGTGACTATTAGATTCTATACATGAGGCCCCTTGTGGACCCACTCGCTCAGCTTACCCTATTACTCGAAGACCAGAGTCTGACACGACAGGCTCAATTGGAGAGCATTTGCCGAACGATTCAGCAGTTGATTCCCACTGCTAACCTGGTGAGCCTCTGGCAATTTGAGAACGATGGTAAGGCAATACGCAGTCTGATTAACTTCGATGCTCAGACCAATAGCTTCAACAGCGATATTCTGTTGCAGCAGCAGAATTACCCTCCCTACTTTGAAGCCATTACCCAGGAAGAACTGGTGGTTGCCTCAGATGCGCGCAACCACTCCGTGACACGCTGCTTTAACAATAGTTACTTCGAACCACTGGGTATCTTTTCATTGCTGGACTTTATTCTACATCAAGATTTCAAGCCTGCGGGCGTTATCTGCTGTGAGAGGAAAGGCGAAATGACGCAGTGGACGAACGAAGATATCGATCACATACGCATGGTGGCGTCACTTATTTCCTTCTGCTTTGATCTCAGAAGTTAACAACAGACCTCCTCAAGGCTGAATCAGTTTCAGTACGCCCTGAATAAAGCTGTCTTTGACCGCGCTCCGAACATTAGCTTCAGATGCCTCCTCGGCCATTAACCAACGAATCATCAACCGGTGCCCCGCACCCATCATCATTTCATTGAGCATATCCGCCGCGATACCATCCCAGGCGACACCCTCCATTTGACCTTGGTGTAGCTGATCGAACAGAACCCGGTGCAGCGCCGACTGCACGAACTGGCGCTCCCCTACCCAGTAGGCCTGGGGAATATTCAGAAAAACTATTCGGGCGATACCGGGATTTTCAAAATAAAAATCACACCAGACGGCCAGTAGTGCGCGTATCTGTTCGGGCAATGAATCCTGTCCCCGCGCGGCCTCCAGCATGGCTGCGTTCAAACCATCCATATCCGATTTGATGCAGGCATAGAGGATCTCTTCTTTGTTTCCAAAATACTTGTACACCGTCTGCGGACTGACCTTGGCGCGCTCACAGATGGTGCGAATACCAACGTCCTGATACAGGGCAGAGGCAAATAAATCGAGAATCGTCGTGCGCAGTTTTTCCAGCGTTGCGGGATTGATGGTGCGGCGATCACCAGCTCTTTGAGGTAGTTCTTCAGATCTCTTCATAAGCACATTCTAACAGGCTGCGATGAGCTTTATGGATATGTTCAAAAAACAACCTGTTGACTCCCATTAAATATACGGTAACATTGTTTCCATATTTTAAACCAAATTCAAACCGAACAATGTGACATGACTTCCTTACTGCCTTACTACGCCCTGGGCGTCGCGATACTTCTGACCATAGGGGAAACCTTGGTGGTGATTAGAACCAATAAGTATTGGCCTCTGTCCCTGGATGACTACCTGGCCTGCGCGTTGTTGATATACACCGCACTGACCTTTGAACAAGGCTCCAGCCAGATTCTGATGTTGATCGCCTGGGCACTTATGAGCGGCAATTTATACGCCATGTTATTTACCCGCATGGACCCCAACGGCGGTACTCGAGAGCGCCTTGGCGCACTCACGGTAATGCTGGCTCTAAGCCTGACGGGCATAGTCGCCACCACCGCGCACCTTCTAAATCAATAACAAAAACGGTAGCAGATAGATGAAACACCCACTGAGCCAAGAACAAGTCACTCACTATCAGGAGCAGGGGTGCCTGTTTCCTCTGGATATTCTTGAGAAGGAAGATGCCGTGCGGCTGCGTGCCGAACTGGAAGGCGGAGAGAAGATGCAAGGGCAGCCGCTGGATCGCATTCAGTGCAACAAAAGTTATCTGCTGTACGACTGGGCCGACGAGCTAGTGCATCACCCCAAAATTCTCGATGCGGTTGAATCGTTGCTGGGGCCAGATATTCTCTGCTATATGACCCAACTGTTTACCAAAGAAGCTGGCACTCAGAGCTACGTATCCATGCATCAGGACGCCGCCTACTGGGGAGTTGAAGCCGATGACGTAATCACGGCCTGGGTCGCATTGAGCCCCGCAACCGCCCAATCCGGCGTTATGAAAGTAGAACCTGGAAGCCACAAAAAAGTGCTGGAGCAAGTTAACACCTACGCCAAGGACAACCTGCTGAGCCGCGGCCAGGAAATTCCCGCCGAGAATCTGGACGAGAGCAAACAGGTGTATATGGAACTGCAACCAGGGCAAATGTCGCTGCACCACTACTTGTTGGTACACGGCTCTGACGCCAATGTCAGTAACGACCGTCGCATTGGATTCGCCATCCGCTATGTCGCCGCCAGTGCCAACAAAATCGGCAAACCTGAATCGGCACTGCTAGTGCGTGGTAAAAACTCCGGCAACTTCATTATGGAGAAGCGTACTCGCAACCTCTCCAGAAAACAGCGTATCAAGGAGCATACCCGCGCTCTGCGCCGCCAAATGAACAATTTGTTTGAGCCCGAAGCCGGAGCCGGTTTGGCCGAAAGGCTGCGCCTGCGCGCCACCAAAACATTGGGTTTTGGTCTTAGCTACTGGAAAGAGTTAAGCGCTCGTTAGATAGGACAAAGCCAGGTCGGCTGCCGCTCTGCGAAAGCCGACCTTTGGGCGAAGCAGTTCAAAGAGGCAACCCCAACAAACCACTCCAGGGAGAATGCCTAACCAGCAAGAATTCTAAAACCAATCAGAATCAGCACCACCCCTCCCAGCATCTCGGCCTTGCTCTCAAGCCAAGTGGCACCGGTACGACCGATCTTCACCCCCAACCAACTGAAACCGAAGGTGACCAAGGCGATAACGGCACAGGCCAACCACGCATCGACGGGCAGTAGGATCAAACTGAAACCCGCTGCCATAGCATCGATACTGGTGGCTATGGCCAGGGTGAACATCAGACGATGGGTAATTCTGGCGATATCCTCTTCAATACCTTCGATCTGAGATTCGTAGAGCATCTTGCCACCGATGGCAAATAGCAGTGCCGCAGCCACCCACGGCGCGTAGCTTTCCACCCAGCCCAGCACACCGCGGCCTGCCAGGTAGCCGAACAGCGGCATCAGCCCCTGAAATGCGCCAAAGTACAAACCCGCTCGTAATCCCAGATGGCGGTACGATGTATCCTGTCGCACTCCAAGCCCCAGAGCCACGGCAAACGCGTCCATACTCAAGGCCACGGCCAATACCCATACTTCCCACATTGCTAGTGTTTAACTCCTAATAGTTGATTAAAACCACAACTTCAGCCCCACAACCACCGCGCTGGTGTGAGGCTCTGATCCACTCTGCTGAATCAGATCAGCAGTTGCGCCAAAACTGTGGTGCCAACTGATTCCGACGTAGGGCATCACCTCTCTGCGCCAGTGATAGCCCAGGCGCAAGCCTGCCTCCACCTCAGACAATCCCGCGCCAAGCTCTTGTTCCGGGTGGTTCTGGCCTTGAAAGGATACCTCCATTTCCGGAATCAGCACCCAGCGCTGCGTCAACATCCATTCATATTCCAGTTCCAGAGTCGCCATAAAGTCACCGGACTCCCCGAAGAACAGCGCCAGATCTGTTTCAAAGAAATAGGGGGCCAACCCCTGAATACCAAGCACCATCCAGGTAGTGTCAGATTCCGGGCGCACATCTTGAGCCAACCCCCACTGCAAATCCCAATAAGGCGCTACGGCACGACTGTAAAGCACCTGGTACTGAGCTTCTTCGACAACGCCTTCATGGAGCTCCATATCGGCTTTAAGCCAAAGGCGATTCAAGCTCTTACCAATCCAGGCCTGCGCCTCCAGCGCCACAGGATCCTGCCCTGCTGCTTCCCTGGCCTCCAGTTTGTCTAGCATCCATTTGCTGAGCACCGGCTCAGGCCCCATGGCAACCGCCTGCTGGGTCATCAGGACTATGGCCGGCAGAGAGCAAAGCATCAATGATTTTGAACTATTCACGGCACACCTCCCTACACCACACGGACTTCGCGGAACATGCCGCTCATATGAAACAACAGATGACAGTGATAGGCCCAGCGACCCTTGGCGTCGGCGGTAACCTGATAACTGATCTTGGAACCCGGTTGCACAATAACCGTGTGCTTGCGAGGCAGAAAATCCGCATCGCCGGTTTCCAGCTCACTCCATAGCCCGTGCAAATGAATGGGGTGGGTCATCATGGTGTCGTTGACCAGCGTAAACCTTACCCGCTCACCATGGGTCAACTGCAGTGGCTCAGCTTCTGCAAAAGGCACGCCATTAATCGACCAAAGATAACGACTCATATTGCCCGTGAGATGCAACTCAATCTCGCGACTTGGGGCACGCTTGTCCCGGGTCGGCACCAGCCCTCGCAAATCACCGTAGTGCAGAACCCTCCGCCCCAATCGCTGCTGATGCTCACGCAGGCCAATGCCCGGGTCGCGCAAACCGTTTGCGGGGTTATCGACCCGCATATCTACCTGCGGGCCATATTCCTTCGGCGCATGCTGCACCGAAGCGGCGCCTGAAGAGCCGTGATGTCCATGATGGTGATGCATAGCATGGTGACCGGACATATCGCCTCCCTTATCTTCAGAATTCTCTCCCTCGGAACCCATGCCCTCAGAACCCATGCCCTCAGAACCCATGCCCATATCGCGATGCCCCAACACCGGCACCGTATCCATAGCAGGAATCAGCGCCTTCGAGCCCGAGTTCAGGGCCAAGGTGCCGCAAGCGTATCCGGAACGATCCATACTCTGAGCAAATAATGTATAAGCCTGCGCTTCACCCGGCTCAACAATAACGTCGTAGGTTTCCGCTGGAGCTATGCGAAATTCATCCACGGCCACGGGCTGTACGTTTTGACCATCGGCAGCCACCACCGTCATTTTCAGGCCGGGGATGCGCACATCGAAGAAGGTCATCGCTGCACTGTTGATCACCCGCAAGCGCAACCGTTCACCTCGCTGAAACAGGCCCGTCCAGTTTTGTTGAGCGTTGTGGCCGTTCATGAGAAAGCTGTAGGTGTGCCCAGTCACATCAGCAACATCTCGGTCACTCATGCGCATTTCATTCCACATGCGACGCTCGCGCCAAGTGGCCAGAAGACCCTGTTCGCGAACTTCACGCCACAGGTCCGCGACTGTGCGCTCCTGAAAATTGTAGTAGTGGCTGAGCTTTTTGAGATTGGCGAAGATGTCCTGTGGAGCCTCATCTGACCAGTCGGAAAGTTGCACTATGTGTTCGCGATCACAGGCCACCGGGTCGAGCTCTCGAGGCTCAATAACGATGGCGCCGTAAAGACCAGTTTGCTCCTGAAAACCCGAGTGACTGTGATACCAGTAGGTGCCTGATTGCTGCACATCAAATTGATATTCGAAGGTCTCTCCAGGGGCGATGCCATCAAAACTCATCCCTGGCACGCCATCCATCTCAGTGGGCAGAATCAGCCCATGCCAGTGGATGGAAGACACCACCGGGAGTCGATTAGTAACTCGAAAGTTACCCGCTGCCCCTCTTTCCAGCGCAGGGTCGGAGCCGGCAACGAGCCATTGACCACAGTAGCTATACGCTCACGCCCGGTAATATTGACAGGCATGTAATCGATGGTCAGATTGAATACTTC
>JALUYN010000555.1 GCA_027012915.1 Cellvibrionaceae bacterium | reverse complement strand
GGCTGGGCCTATTTTCGCCCCCAGCTGCGTTGGAATTCGCTTATTTAGAACAACTAAATGGCGCTCATACCGCCTGACTGGGAGCGAAAATAGTCTCCAGCAGAAGTACCAGAATTAGTGTTAACAGGCCCTAGGTTTTCGAAGGCACTTTTTCGGCAACCTCAAATCCGGCCTTTTTCCAGGCGCCAAAACCTCCGGCAATATGGCATACGTGATCCAGCCCCATGCGCTGCACGGCAGCAGTGGCCAGCGCCGAGCGCCAGGCGGATTGGCAGTAGAATACAAACAGCTTGTGTTCGCCAAAGATGGGTTTGAAGTAGGGACTGTCCGGATCGATCCAGAACTCCAGCATGCCGCGCGGGGCGTGAAAGGCACCGGGAATCATGCCCTCTCTTTCCAGTTCGCGGACATCGCGGATATCCACAAACTGCACCATATCGTCGTTGAGTTTTGAGTGGGCATCGTCCAGGGACAATGTATTGATCAGTTCATTGGCTTCCGCCACCAACTGTTTGGAACTGATGATCAGGGACACGCGGGCCTCCATTGCTGCGGTGAGTACGCGGCAAAGTCTAACGGAGGTCCCGTGGGTCGGCTATTGCACCAAGGTCTTAACTCTTATTGGATAGAGCGTTGGAGTCAAACAATATGCCGTCCCAACCCTGTTTCATAAAGTTACGAATATTCTGATGGTCGGTATTGCTCAGGTGCTTGAGTACGTCGCTGCGATAGTAGTCACCAAACAGGGCCAGAGTTTGTGGCTCCGACAGGTTTTGTAGCTTCGCGAAGGCAAAGATCTTACAGGAGCCGTTGTTTTCCCCGGCTTCATTGCGAGTTTCGCCATTGTTAAAGCCGGTGGGTTCGAAATCGTAGGTGGCGTCGATAACGGCAATAACGTCGGCGAATTCGATGGTTTCGGGGCTGGTTTTTATCTGTTCTAGCAGCTGTTCCAAAGTCATGGGTGATCCTGTGTGACAATTTTTACGTTAGTTGTTTGTTGAGTGTTTTCACTCGAAGGCGCTGAGCCAGTTAATCATGCTGGAAAAAACTTTCTTGCGGTAGGGTTGCGATTCGTTAACCACCTGATGGCGAATATTCTTGAAAATTGAAATGTCGGCATTGGGGAATTTTTCACGAATCACTTTCATATTCCAGTCCGTATCGACGGTGCGATCGGCGTCGCCGGCGATGACTTTCAGACTGTATTCTAATGAGGGTGCTGCGAGAAAATCATCGATAGCCTGTTTCATGGCCTCAACCCAGATCACTGGAGTACCCGGTGGTTGAAGAAGATCCTGTTCGCGAACAAAGCGCAGGAAGTTTTCGTCGTGTGAGTTATTACTGAAGCTGCGCTTGGTGCGTTTGATAAACGGCTTCAGTATCGGCAATAGCCAACGCAATTTGGGCCAATTGTAGATGCGCACCAAGGGAGCAAACAGCACCAGAGTCTTGATGGCACGTCCCTCTGGCTGGTGGTGTAGATAGTTGAACCAGATCGCACCTCCGGTGCTTTGGCCGGCTCCAGTCCAGGGGGCGGGCAGGTTATCGCGAGCTTCACGCAGGCACTTCTCGAGGCACAGGCGGTAGTGATTGAAGCTCTCTATATAGCCTCGCTCGCCGGTGCTAAGGCCGTGGCCGGGAAGATCAAACGCCACCACGGCCCAGTGGTGTTTCAGTAGCTCGCGAATGGCGTGTTGCATCAAACCGACATTGTCGGTGTAACCGTGCAGGAAAAACACAGTGCCCACCGGCTTGGCGGGGCGCCAGATATGGCACGCCAGTTTAAACCCCTGGCTGTGAAAGGCGCCAAAGTTGTGTGAGACGTCTTTCAGTTCGTTGCCAAAATCAATGTGGTAGTGATCCAGATAGGCAGCCACCTGAGGCTCGTTGACGAAGTCGCTGGTGGCTTGTGAAAAATCCAGATCGGGAAGCTCGTGGCGAATCCAATCCAGTTCTTTCTGTGTCAGGGGCATGGGTTTTTCCATCACAAAATAAAAGGGCCTTTGCGGTAGCCGCAAAAGCCCTGAGGTCAAGCAAGGCGGGTGCAATACACCCGACTCAATTACTTAACTTTGGCGTCCAGCTCACCGCTTTCGTAGCGTTGGAACATGGTCTCCAGGCTATCGGCTTTGATTTTGCTGGCGTTGCCGGCGGTACCAAAGGCTTCGTAGCGAGCGATACAGATATCCTTCATGGCATCTACGGTTTTGCTCAGGAATTTGCGCGGGTCAAATTCGCTGGTGTTCTGGGCCATAAAGCGACGTACTGCGCCGGTAGACGCCAGACGCAGATCGGTATCGATGTTGACCTTGCGTACACCGTGCTTGATGCCTTCACAGATTTGCTCAACCGGTACACCGTAAGTTTCCGGAATCTCGCCGCCAAACTCGTTGATCACCGCCAGCCACTCCTGAGGAACGGAGGAAGAACCGTGCATTACCAGGTGAGTGTCAGGGATGCGATCGTGAATGGCTTTGATGCGATCGATGGCCAGGATGTCGCCGGTGGGTGGACGAGTAAACTTGTAGGCACCGTGGGAAGTACCGCAGGCGATGGCCAGGGCGTCAACGTTGGTTTTCTTAACAAAGTCCGCCGCTTCTTCAGGGTCGGTCAGCATTTGGTCGTGGGTCAGTTTGCCCGCAGCGCCAATGCCGTCTTCTTCGCCAGCTTCACCGGTTTCCAGAGAGCCCAGGCAGCCCAGCTCGCCTTCCACGGATACGCCGCAGGCGTGAGCCATATCGACGGTGCGTTTGGTCACGTCGACGTTGTATTCATAAGAAGTTGGTGTCTTGCCGTCTTCGCCCAGAGAGCCGTCCATCATTACGGAACTGAAACCCAGCTGGATCGAACGCTGACATACGGAAGGCGAGGTGCCGTGATCCTGGTGCATGCACACTGGGATGTGCGGGAATTCTTCAATCGCTGCAAGAATCAGGTGACGCAGGAAAGGTGCACCTGCGTATTTGCGAGCACCGGCGGAAGCCTGAACAATTACCGGAGAATCGGTTTGGTCGGCCGCTTCCATGATGGCGCGCATTTGTTCCAGATTGTTCACATTGAATGCGGGTACGCCGTAACCGAACTCGGCTGCGTGATCCAGCATTTGACGCATGCTAATCAGGGCCATGATATTTCCTCTTTAATTTTTAATCTGACTTTTTGCACCGTCATTGCGAGCCACTAAAAATGGCGAAGCAATCTCTGTAATTTGGCAGATGCTATACAAGATTGCTTCATCGCTGTGCTCTTCGCAATGACGATTGACAATTACTTGGCGCGCTCTTCCAGCATGGCAACTGCTGGCAAGACTTTACCTTCCACATACTCCAGGAAGGCGCCGCCGCCGGTGGAGATATAGGATACTTTATCGGCAATCTCATATTTGTCTACCGCTGCCAGGGTGTCACCACCGCCGGCGATGGAGAAGCCGTCGCTGTTGGCAATGGCCTGTGACAGAGCTTTGGTGCCCTCGCCAAACTGATCGAATTCAAATACGCCCACGGGGCCATTCCAAATGATGGTTTTGGCATCGGCGAGAATGCTGGTCAGTGCCGCAGCGGAATCGGGACCGATATCGAAAATCATATCGTCTTCGGTAACATCGCCGGAGGCTTTTAACTCGGCCGCGGCGCTTTCGGAGAATTCTTTACCGGTAACTACATCGGTAGGTACGGGAATGTCACACTTGGCCATCAACGCTTCGGTTTGAGGCAGCATGTCCGGCTCATACAGCGACTTGCCCACGGGTTTGCCAGAGGCCGCCAGGAAGTTATTGGCGATGCCGCCGCCGACGATCAGCTGGTCAACCTTGTCGGACAGCGCTTCCAGTACCGTCAGTTTGGTAGAAACCTTGGAGCCACCCACAATAGCCACCATCGGGCGCGCTGGGTTGGCCAGAGCTTTTTCCAGGGCGTCCAGTTCACCAGCCAACAGCGGGCCGGCGCAGGCAACAGGCGCGAACTTGCCAACGCCATGAGTAGAAGCCTGGGCGCGATGTGCAGTGCCAAAGGCGTCCATAACAAACACGTCACACAGAGCCGCGTAAGCCTTTGACAGTTCTTCAGCGTCTTTCTTTTCACCAACGTTAAAGCGTACGTTTTCCAGCAGCACCAGTTCGCCTTCGGCTACATCAACCCCGTTCTGCCAGTCTTTAATCACCGGAACCTCGCGACCCAGCAGTTTACCCAGGTGATCGGCGACAGGCTTCATGGAGAATTCTTCGGCGTATTCGCCTTCGGTGGGACGGCCCAGATGAGACATCACAATCACTTTAGCGCCGGCTTTAAGTGCCAGTTCGATGGTGGGCAGTGAAGCGCGGATGCGCGCGTCGCTGGTAACAGCGCCGTCTTTCACGGGAACGTTGAGGTCTTCACGGATCAGCACGCGCTTGCCGGCCAGATCCAGATCGGTCATTTTGATTACAGACATAGGGTTACTCTTATCTCGAGGCTGTGCCCACCACCGGGCGGTTTTGAAAGGCGATATAATACCGGAAAGCACTCCGCTACGTCACAGCCTCAGGACAAGAAATTCTACGTTAGTAATCTTTCAGTAAAGCTTCGGTTGCCTCGCTTTAGGCCAATTTGAAGCGGTGCACCACCTCGGACATCTCGTGACTGTTTTCACGCAGATGAGAGCTGGTGGCGGCCAGCTTTTGCGACACTTCAGCCGACTCATCGGCGATGCTAGCCAGCTCGTTGAGGCGCAGGCTCACTTCATCCACGGCTTCGGCCTGTTGGCCGGTGGCGCGGGCGATATGGCCGTTCATTTCAGAGATGGTTCCCATCAGTTTATCGATCTCGCTCAGTGCGGCGTCGGCCTTGCTCGCGATATCGATGGTGGCCTGGGAGGTTTGCTGACTTTCACTGACGGCGTTTACCGCTTCCTGTGCCTCAGCTTGCAAACGCTGGATCATCTGCTGAATTTCATCGGTACTTTGGCCGGTGCGACTGGCCAGAGTGCGCACTTCATCGGCAACTACTGCAAAACCACGGCCCTGTTCACCTGCGCGGGCGGCCTCGATGGCGGCGTTCAACGCCAGCAGATTGGTTTGCTCGGCGATGCTGCGAATTACATCCAGTACCGTACCGATGTTTTCTGACTCCTGGGACAGCTTGCCAATAACGGCACTGACCTTATCAATGCTATTGGAGAGCGAGCCGATTTGATCGATGGTTTGTGAGACGGTTTCTTTGCCGGATTGGGTATTTGTTTGTGCCGCCAGCGCCGCCTGTTCGGCATTGTCGGCATTGCCGCTGACCTCTTTGACGTTGACTGACATCTGCTCCATGGCGGCGGCCACCTGGGTGCTGGCGTCATTCTGCAATTGCGTGGCGTTGTTTACGGCTTGACTGGTTTGAGACAGCTCCTCGGCGTATTCGGCAACGTGGGAGGCGCTGTTGGAGAGGTTGTTGAGCGAGCAACGCATTTTTTCGCAAAAGACATTAAAGTTATTGGACAGGCCCGATATTTCATCATTGCCTTCCACCTCCAGACGCCGCGTCAGATCCCCTTCCCCCTCGGCGATGTTTTCCATTAATGCGGACACACGGCTGGTGGGAATCAGGATACTGCGCCCGGTGAAGTAGACAAAACCGGCGACCAACACAATCACCAGTAGGGCGATCAGCAGCGTGGTGGTCACCATCTCCGCAAAAATGACGTCGACGTTGTCCACATAAATACCGCTGCCGACGATCCATCCCCAGGGTTTGAAGCCCTTAACGTATGAAATCTTGTCCACCGGTTCGTCGGCGCCGGGTTTTGGCCACTTGTAGGGAATAAATCCCTGGCCGTCTTTCTCGACGATTTCCACCATGTTGTGAAATAGCGGTGTGCCATCAGGGTCTTCAGTGTCACGCAGCAGTTGCCCAACCAACTGGGGTTTGAAGGGGTGCATCAGCATCACCGGTTGGTGATCGTTGATCCAGAAGTAATTATCGCCCTCATAACGCAGTCGTTCGATCTCCTCCATGACCTGCTGCTGTGCTCGCTCTTGACTGACTATGCCCGCAACCTGTCGCTTGTGGTGTGCATCCATAATGCTGTAGGCATTTTCCACCAGGGCTTTCACCTTCACCTGTTGTTGATCATACAGCTCGGTGTATTGTGCTGAGAGGCTCACCGCTACCATGATCGCCATACCCAGAATTACTCCGGAAACGATGAGTGTCAGGCGTGTGCGGATAGAGATGGCACGCAGAAATTTTATGGAATAACTCCCCGTTGAGTTGGACTGTATTTAGTCAGTCTAGACGGGAATCTGCGGTTGGGTTTAACTCTAAAGGGGTATTTGGTTTATTTAGTGCGGCAAGTTTAACCAGTGTTGACTGACATCAAGCATGCGGTTGGCGTAGCCCCATTCATTGTCGAACCACAGCAGAACCTTAATTTGTCGGCCGGCTACGCGGGTCTGCCCGGCATCGACAATGGCGGAGTGCGGGTCGTGATTGAAGTCGCAGGAGGTCAGCAGCTCCTCGGTGTAACTCATAATGCCATTGAAACGGCTGTTGGCGGCTTGTCGCAGGGCGGCATTGACCTCGGCAACGCTCACCGCCTGTCTGACGCTAAGAGTCAGATCGATGGCCGATACATTGGCGGTGGGAACTCGCATAGCCTGGGCGGCGAAACAGCCGGAGAGTTCAGGTAATACCCTTTCGATACCTTTGGCCAGACCGGTGTCCACGGGGATCATGGACGTGATGGCCGAGCGGGTTTTTCTGAGGTCCGTATGGTGGTAGGCGTCGATCACTGGCTGGTCATTCATGGCCGAATGCAAAGTGGTGATGATGCCACTCTCCACGCCAAATGCATCGTGCAGAGCCTTGATCGCGGGCACGCTGCAGTTGGTGGTGCAAGAGGCGCTGGAGGCGATGCGATGCCGGGCTCTAAGTGAGTCCTCATTAACGCCGAATACCACGGTGGCATCAACGCTGGCTTCTGATGGTTGCGAAAAGAGTACCCGCTTGGCGCCCTGCTCAATGTGCTTTTCGGCTGTGGCGCGATCGCTGAATGCACCCGTGCATTCCAACACCAGATCCACATTCAGCTCGCCCCAGGGCAATTGCTCAATGGCTTCGTGGTGCAAAATGCGAATGCGCTGATTGTCGATGATCAACTGGTCATCGCCCAGTTCGACAGACAGAGGAAAACGTCCGTGGGTGGAGTCGTACTTGGTGAGGTGGGCGATGGTCTTGCAGTCGGCCAACTCGTTGATGGCGACAATCTGCAACTTATCTTGCAGATTGTTCTCAAACAGAGCTCTGAGAACACAACGCCCTATGCGACCGTAGCCGTTGATGGCCAGACGATAGGGCGTGCTCATAGAGTCTAGTGGAGAACTCCGGGCTTAACCCAGAGTTTCCTCAACTGCAGCTACTACGTTTTCTACGGTGAAGCCGAATTCTTTCATCAGCTCGCCGCCCGGGGCAGATT
This sequence comes from Cellvibrionaceae bacterium, assembly GCA_027012915.1. The sequence continues at coordinate 1,220 of JALUYN010000555.1, read as the reverse complement.
CACCGAAGGTGCTCATGCCAATGATGCGCCCGTCGAGGCCGACAAACTTGTACCAGTAGTCCTCGTGTGCAGCTTCCACGGCAACGCGAGCGGTAATTTCCAGCGGCAGAACCTGCTGGCGATACTCGGCGTCTTGCGCGCAGAAAACTTCGGCGCTAGGCATGGAAACAACGCGAACTTTTTTGCCCTGTGCGGTCAGTTGATCGGCAGCGGCTACCGCCAGCTCTACTTCTGAGCCTGTGGCGATAATAATCGCTTCCGGGGCGCCGTCGCTGTCTTTCAGGACGTAACCACCGCGGGCAATATTCTGCAGTTGCTCTTCAGAGCGAGGCTGTGGTGCCAGACCCTGACGACTAAAGATAAGAGAAGATGGACCATCGCGACGCTCAACGGCGGCTTTCCAGGAGACGGCGGATTCCACGGTGTCACAGGGGCGCCACAGTTGCATGTTGGGGGTGGTGCGCAGGTTGGCAATCTGCTCAACCGGCTGGTGAGTTGGACCGTCTTCGCCCAGACCAATGGAGTCGTGGGTGTATACGAAGATACTCTGTTGCTTCATCAGGGCAGCCATACGCACGGCATTGCGGGCGTATTCCATAAACATCAGGAAGGTGGCACCGTAGGTGACGAAACCGCCGTGCAGGGCGATGCCGTTCATGATGGCGCTCATGCCGAACTCGCGCACACCGTAGTAGATGTAGTTACCGCTGGCGTCCTTGGCTTCAACGCCTTTACAGCCGCCCCACAGAGTCAGGTTGGAGCCGGCCAGATCCGCGGAGCCGCCCAGCAATTCTGGCAGCAGAGGACCAAAGGCGTTGAGGGTGTTTTGTGATGCTTTGCGCGAAGCGACTTTTTCGGCTTTTTCCTGGCATTGGCGAATATAGGCATCGGCTTTTTCAGAGAAGTCCGCAGGCAGGTCGCCCTTGATTACGCGGCGCTCGAACTCGGCCGCCAGCTCAGGGTGGGCGCCTTTATAGGCTTCAAAGCGCGCATTCCACTCGGCTTCAGCTTCAGAACCGGCTTTTTTGGCATCCCAACCTTCGTATACATCGGCGGGAACGTCGAATGGACCGTGGTTCCAGTTGAGGGTCTTGCGTACCAGTGCAATCTCGTCGTCACCCAGTGGCGCACCGTGACACTCTTCTTTGCCTTGTTTATTAGGGGAGCCAAAGCCAATCACAGTTTTGCAGCAAATAATGGTCGGCTTATCGGTCTCGGCG
>JALUYN010000554.1 GCA_027012915.1 Cellvibrionaceae bacterium | reverse complement strand
TGATCAAAATCAACGCTCTGCTGGGTGGTGATGATGACGATGATTCGGAACCTGCGCCTGCAGCCGCTGCGCAAGCATCTGCCACCGACGTTCAGGCCGCTGCTGCCGCCGCAGTCGCTGCGGATCGAAAGCGCGCCGCTGACATTCGGGCGATGGGTAAAAAATATGGTCTCGGTGATGACCTGGTCAATGGTTACATCGACGCCGGCCATACCCTGGCTATAGCTCGCGACCTTGCTCTGGATGTGGTCGCCCAGCGCAGCCAGTCACAACAACCAGTGCCCGGCGTCCGAGTAACACACACACAGACTGAATCGCTGGGCGCTGCAATGGCTCAAGCTATTATGCATCGCGCGGACCCCTCGGCTCATAAATTGGACGACGGCAGTAAAGTGTTCGCCCACCGTTCTCTTATCGAATTGGCGGAGGCTCACTTGGTGAGTCACGGTATTTCCGTCAGCGGTATGAGCAAATCCGCAATTGCAACAAAGGCTATGCATGGCTCCAGTGATTTCCCGGCTATTCTGGCGGACGTGGCCAACAAGTCTCTGCGTGCTGGATATGAGGCAGCGCCACGTACCTTTACCGCGTTCTGCCGCCGTACTACCGCGTCAGATTTCAAGAATATTAATCGAGCGCAGCTTGAGTCCGCGGGTGGATCCCTGAGAAAGGTTAACGAAAGTGGTGAGTTCAAGCGCGGCAAAGTAGTTGATGGAAAAGAAAGCTACGCGCTGGTTACCTTCGGCGAAATTCTCGCTTTTACCCGTCAGTCCTTGATCAATGATGATCTGGGTGCGCTCTCTCGTATCCCAATGCTTCAGGGGGCGCAGGTTGCCGAAACTGAAAGCGAGGCTGTCTGGGGCTTGATTCTCAATAACGTGCAAATGTCAGATGGTACCGAGCTGTTCCATGCAGACCACGGCAACCTGGGTACTGGTGTTATTGGTAAGGCCGGTTTAACCAATATGCGTAAAGCAATGCGCTTGCAGAAAAAGCCTGATGGTAAAACGCCGATCAACCTGGCTCCTAAATTCCTGATTGTTCCGGCAGCTCTGGAAACCACCGCTCAGGAATACCTGACATCCATTACCGCAAATCAAGCGTCTTCGGTTAACCCGTTCGCCAATAGCATGGAGCTTTTGGTGGAAGCTCGCCTGGATGCCAATAGCGCAACCAAGTGGTACGCCGCTGCGGACAACAATCGCATCGACACTATTGAATATGCATACCTCGAAGGTGAAGAGGGTGCCTACATGGAAACCCGTCAAGGTTTCGATGTGGACGGTGTTGAGATGAAGGTACGTCTTGACTTCGGTGCAGGTGCAATGGATTACCGCGGCCTCTATCAGAGCTCTGGTTCTTAATAAGAGTTAGCAAGAACTCAAGCCCGGTTAGCCGGGCATTTTTTAATTCAGATTTTCGTTATTTCTAGGTGAATCTTATGAAAAATTACGTACAGCCAGGAAACACAGTTTCCTTTACCGCGACGGCCGATGTTGTCTCTGGTGCCGTTGTAATCGTTGGCGCCTTGGTGGGCATCGCATGCGGTGACGTTGCCAATGGTGCTCAGGGTGAAATGCAGGTGTGCGGCGTGTTCGAACTGCCTAAAACCTCGGCTAATACCCCGGCTCAGTTCGCAAAAGCTTACTGGAACGCAGGCGCCGGTGAGGTTACCACCACCGCCTCCGGAAACACCCTGATCGGTGTGTTCATGGACGCCTTAGCGGGCGGCACGGACGTTGCCAGCGTTCGCCTCAATGGTGTGAGCGTATAACGATGGACTTTGAGAGCTTGACCGGCATAGCCAATCGTATCGGAACTGCCGTGGTTGGCGATACGGTCACGCTCCATCCATCAAAGCGCACCATTAAGGGCGTTTTTGAAGAGCCGACGGAATCTGAGCCGATCGCAGGTTACGTGGTTGATCTCAGCAAACCTCGGCTCACTGTCACGGAAGAAGACTATCGATCGATCTTCTCCAGTGAGCTTCTGGAGGTGAGAGGCGGTGTTTACTCGATCGCCAAGCCTATACCTGACGGATCCGGAATGGTTGTTTTGATTTTGTCGTCAGATCAGCCAAGCAATGCTTCGTCTAAGTGGCTCTGATGGCTGATTTAACCCTTGATGTCGATGCTGCAGTATCTGAGGTCGCGAAATTTCAGGACTTTTCCAATCGACGCGTGCAATTAGCTGTTAAGCGTGCGATTCGAAAAACTCTGAGATGGGTACATCGTGAAATTCTTCGCTACGTCAGTCAAGAATCCGGTGTGGCGCAGAAAAAGTTCAAGCAATATCGTCGAGTTAAGCTGGTAACCAATAAGCAGGATTCATACGTATGGATTGGCTTGAACCCTTTGCCGCTTCACGAGGCGGGTCGGGTTAGCTGGAATCCTGCCTCATCCGGGGCGCGAGTGGCCGGCAAGACCTATGAAGGGGCTTTCTACCGGTCTGTATACAGTGCTCAGCAAAAAGTATGGATCAGGTCGTCGCGCAACAAGAAGTTGGGGCATGCAACATACCACCCGAAAAAGAGATACCACGCATACGGTAGCGGTCCATCTAGGGGCCGTTTCCCTGTCGAGCTTCTGGGTGTAGATATGGAAGATCTGCCGGACGATGTGGGCCGCCGGATTGAAAAGCGGGCAGAGTCGCGGATGGTGACATTGCTGGAACAAGAACTTAACTATGCGTTGAATCATGAGCGTTGATATAGAGTCCTATTTGTCAGCTGTTGTGGCTGCGGTTAAAGATCACTTTGGCGGTCGGCTGGCTGTTGTTGGTGGTTATGACGAAATCGCTGACGATGGTGTTATAGATTCGCCGGCGGTCTTGATTGGTATCGAGGGCTTTTCTGAGGGCTCTGATCGGGGTGATGATCGTGTCCCGCTAAAGTGCCAGGTATCGGCGCAGTGCATTCTCTCTGTCAAAACAGAGAATGTTCAAGTTCAGGTTCGAGCTTTTGCAGCTGAGTTTCTATCGGTTATCAGGCGAAACAAGTTTGATTTTGGGGTAGACGTATCTTTTCCTGAAGGGCTTGATGCTCGCCCTGGTGTTTTGCGGCCAGGGGATAACGGCTATGACTCCTTTGAAGTCACCTGGGATCAGGAGTTGTATCTTGGTGAAAGTGTTTGGGATGGCTCAGGCGTTGTGCCTACTGAGGTGTGGGTAAGTCAAAACCCTGAAATCGGTCTGGCTCATGAGCCTGATTACGAGAATGTGGCGGCTGACTCCTAATGCAGTTTGAATTGACAGACATTGCTCGCCGCCTAGCCAATATTATTCGTGTTGGCGTGATAAGCGAAGTGGATTTCGCTGCGGCCCGTGTGCGCGTGACCAGCGGCAGTCTGCTGACGGCGCCATTGCCGTGGCTAACGGATCGCGCAGGCTCGGACCGTTCCTGGTGGGCTCCAAGTGTTGGTGAGCAAGTTTTGGTACTGTCTCCTTCGGGCGAATTGGCTCAAGGGGTAGTGTTGCCCGGCATATACCAAACATCCAAGCCCGCTCCAGCCGCAAGCGGAGATATGCATCGCACGGTTTATCAGGACGGCTCGGTGGTGGAGTATGACAACGGTGCACACCAGTTGCGTGCCACGGTTGGCTTGTCGTCTATAACAATGAATCAGAGCGCTATTACCCTGGCTTCAAACGGAAGCACGTTGGTGCTGGATAGTAGTGGTGTGGCTATCAACGGCACTCAGGTGAGCTTGAACTGATGCCTGGTGTGTCTCGGGTTGGTGTCGACAGTGCCGGCGGCACAATCACCGGAAATCTCGCGCCCTCTGTTTTGGTAAACGGTTCACCTGTGGCTTGTGTTGGTGCTTCTGTAGCGGCGCACGGTAACTCGCCTCACGCGGCGCCTGTAATGTCAGGTTCAAGCGGCACGGTGCTAGCTGAAGGTACCGCGGTATGCAGGGCGGGCGACGCTGCCAGCTGTGGCCATACGGCCAGCGGTTCTTCAAACGTTTCTGCAGGTTAATCATGAATGGAATGAATGCGACTACCGGCAAGTCATTGTCGGGGCTGGATCACGTGCGTCAGTCGGTCACGGATATTTTAACGACGCCTATCGGTAGTCGCGTGATGCGCCGAGACTATGGCAGTCGTTTGTTTGAGTTGGTTGATTCGCCGTTGACTGGTAGTACTTTGGCGGACATTTACGCCGCGGCCGCTGAGGCTCTAATTCGTTGGGAGCCTCGGCTGAGGGTTAAGAAGATATACGCCACGCGCATAGCGAGCGGCCAAATCGAAGTCGATCTTGAGGCAACGTACCTGCCGGACGGTCGTGAAATAACAATGGATGGGATTATCGTCTGATGTCGAATTACACTGCGGTTGATCTGACAAAGCTCCCGGTACCGGATGTCGTCGAGGCGCTGGATTTTGAAACCATATTTGCTGCGCTTCTGGCTGACTTCCAAAGTCGAGACTCTGCATATGACGCGCTGCTCGAGTCAGATCCTGCCTACAAGGTCTTGGAAGCTGCTGCTTTCAGGGAGCTTCTGATTCGCCAGCGGGTCAACGAGGCATGCAGGGCCGTCATGCTGGCCTACGCAAGCGAGTCTGACCTTGATCAGATTGGCGGTAATTATGACGTTGAGAGACTACTTATCACGCCAGGCGATCCCGAAGCGGTTCCGCCTGTAGAGCCAGTTTATGAATCTGACACCGATTTCAGGCGGCGGATTCAGCTGTCTCTTGAAGGCAAGAGCACGGCGGGCCCAGAAGGTGCTTATAAATATCATGGTCTCAGCGCTGATGCTGACGTAAAAGACGTTGATGTGTATAGCCCGGCACCTGGTGTCGTGACGGTTACTGTGTTGTCGCGTACAGCCAACGGCGTTCCGCCGCAGGCAACTCTTGATGCCGTGGAAGCTTCGCTTACCGCGAAGGACGTTCGCCCGCTCACTGATCAGGTAACTGTGCAAGCCGCGACAATTGTTAACTACACCGTCGATGCTGATTTGCATCTCTTTGATGGGCCCGAAGCGGAAATTGTTCGCCAAGCCGCTATTGCTGCGGTTAATGCTCACGTCGCAGAACGCCACATGATGGGGCTCGATGTTTCCCGGTCTGGTATTTATTCCGCGCTTCACGTTGAAGGCGTAGAGAAGGTTATTCTGACTGCTCCTGCTTCAGACCAAGCCATAACCAATATCCAGGCGGCTTATTGTTCATCAGTGACTGTGGTGGTGGCGTAATGACAGACTTACTGCCTCTAAACGCATCCCCTCAAGAAAGGGCTGTGGCAGAAGCTATAGATGAACGGCTTGCCCAGGTCCCCGTAACAATTCGTGAATTGTGGAATCCGGATAGCTGTCCTGTCGATCAGTTGCCGTTGCTCGCGTGGGCGTTCTCTGTTGATGAGTGGCAGGAAAGTTGGCCCGAGCACATCAAGCGTGGTGTGATCAAAGCGTCAGTGGCAAATCATCGTATTAAGGGCACCAGGAAGGCGGTAGAGGCAGCGGTTCAAGGGCTAGGCTCTGATATAGCCATTACAGAATGGTTTGAGTATTCCCCGGCAGGGGCGCCTCATACATTCGACGCCATTATCAATTACAACGGTGATTCGGTCGGCGTTGATTTACAGAATTCGGTTATCAAAGCTATCGATCAAACTAAGCCCGCAAGGTCTCATTACACGGTGCAAACCGGAATTTCCGCTGAAGAATCTCTCAACATTGGCGGTGCTGTCCGTCTTACTCAATACGCAAGATTGGAGTTCGTAGAACAATGAGTTTATTGCCATTGATAATAACTGATGTTGGCGTGGCTGCGGCTGTGGCGGCAGATGGGCAGGGGTTGCAGCTGGATATAACCCAAATCGCGCTGGGGTCTGGTGATTGGTCTCCAGGCATCGCGGCAACGGCTCTAAATACTGAGGTGAAGCGTCTTTCGGTGTTCGGGGCTACGGTGCTGGCTCCTGACAGAATTCATGTGACTATTCGAGACGACAGTGCGGATGTTTACGACTTGAGAGAAATCGGATTGTATGATGAGAACGGTGATCTATTTGCAATCTATGCTCAGTCCGCGCCAATTGTCAGTAAATCTGCCGATGCAAAAGTGCTGTTGACGGCGACTATACCGCTGACAACTGTTCCGCCCGCCAGTGTGACTATTACTGGCAATGAATTTGATTACTCTGCGGCCAGTGAGTCTGTGGCGGGTGTTGCCGAAATTGCTACTCAATCTGAAGTTGATACTGGTGCTGACGATCTCAGAATTGTTACCCCTCAGAAATTGAAGAGACGCCTCACGGATTTGCTGTCGGGTAGTGTCGTTTCTTTTGCCATGGACTCTCCGCCGAGTGGATTTCTTGAGTGTGATGGAAGTGCTATTAGCAGAACGACATACGCTGACTTGTTTGCAGCAATTGGCACCACCTACGGCGTAGGTGATGGCTCAACCACGTTTGCCATTCCTGATTTGCGCGGTGAGTTTATTCGTGGTTGGGATAATGGGCGGGGTGTTGATAGTGGTCGTGCGTTGGGTAGCTTTCAGCAGGCAACCGCTGTTGGTGGATATACTAAAGGAACAAGTGGCTCTCGCGTGAATGTTCCGGTAGCGAACTCTGATGGTTCTCTAACTATTACTACTGGGGATTACCGTCATCTCCCCGCAAGCACTGAATATGTTGGGCCTACTGAAAATGCCCAAAAAGTTCGCCCACGTAACATCGCCATGATGTACTGCATTAAATATTAGGTGAAGAAATGAAATATTATTCCTTTGATGAGAACGGCATATTCAACGGCGAAGTGGCTCCGCAAGTGGATCCGTTGGAAACGGAAATCGCCGGTGAGACGGTTTACATGGTAGCCGCTAATTCTACCGTAGTGGCTCCACCAGCTGTCCCAGAGGGCAGTGTCGCTCAGTGGGATGGATCGGGATGGGTGATTAAGGCAGATTTTCGGGGCGAGGTCGTTTACAGCATTTCCGATAAGTCTCCAAAAATTGTCGATTACATCGGTGATATTGAAACTGGTTACACTAATATTGAGCCGGGAGAATATGATGAGTGGGTCGAAGGCGATTGGGTTGTCGATACCGTTGCCCATCTAGCCGGCGCCAAGCTTGCCAAGCTCTACGAAATCAACAGCGAAGCCGATCGTGCGCTATCAGTAATAACCGATGCTTATCCAGAGTCAGAGCGTTTAAGTTGGGATAAGCAGGAACAGGAGGCGCGCAATTGGCTTGCCGATAACAGCGTAGCAACTCCGCTCTTAGATGCAATTTCGTCTGGCAGGGGACTTGGTAAGGATGTGCTCGCAGCAAGGGTTATCGTGAAGGCAGATGCCTTCGCCGCTGAGAGTGGAGATGTCTTTGGTAAGCGACAAGCGTATGAGGATCAGGTTGCGCTAATCGACGATGTCACAGGAACTTTGGGTGAGGTCGATGCCATAGTGGTTTCGTACTGATCGCCGAATTAAATTTAAATTCTAAACCCGCTTCGGCGGGTTTTTTTATGCCCGAAAACAAGAGGATATAACTATGCCTTTCCTTCACGGTGTTGAAGTTGTCGAGATCGACAATGGATCACGACCAATAAGAACCGTTCGAAGCTCGGTGATCGGGCTGGTAGGCACCGCTCCTGATGCCGATGCGGTGAAATTCCCATTAAATACACCTGTGCTGATTGCGGGCAACCGCACAGAAGCTGCCGGTTTGGATACCGTTGGCAACGGCGACGGCACACTACCAGAAGCTATCGATGGCATCTTTGACCAAGTTGGTGCAATGGTGGTTGTGGTCCGCGTTGATGTTGGGGTGGATGACTCTGCAACTCAATCAAATGTTATTGGTGCAGCTTCCGGTGAAGGCTTGAAAGCGTTATTGGATGCGGAGAACGAGCTGGGTGTTGAGCCTCGCTTGATCGTTGCACCAGGCTTTTCAAGCGTACAGGCAGTTGCAACTGAAATAGATGTTATCGCTAACCGTCTGCGCGGAATGGGCATCATCGAGGGGCCAAGTACCGACGATGCGGCTGCCAACACATACGCGGGCAATTTTGGCAGTAAGCGTCTGTATATGGTTGATCCTGATGTTCGCGTCTGGGATACCGCAGGAAGCGCCGAGGTTATCGAGCCCAACAGTGCACGTGTTGCCGGCATGTTTGCCCGTGTCGACAATGAGAGGGGCTTTTGGTGGTCTCCATCAAATCAGGAGATTCGAGGTATTTTGGGTACCGAGCGTCCGGTTAGCTTTAAATTGGGTGATGCCAACTCTCGTGCAAATCTTCTTAATGAGCAGAACATAGCCACCATCATTCGTCAGAACGGTCATCGCCTTTGGGGCAACCGTACCCTGTCTTCAGATCCTAAGTGGGCCTTCGTGAACGTGGTGCGTACTGCTGATCTGATTATTGATTCAATTCAGCGCGCTCACCTCTGGGCTGTCGATCGCAACATCACCAGAACCTATCTGGAAGATGTGGTTGAGGGTGTAAACAACTACTTGCGCCACCTCACCCAAATCGGTGCGATTCTTGGCGGCACGGCCTGGGCAGATGCCGAACTAAACACACCAACCAGCCTGGCTGCTGGCAAGGTGTACATCGATTTTGACTTCACTCCACCAACCCCGGCAGAGCACATTACCTTCCGTGCTCACCTGGTTGATGACTACTTTGCAGAGGTGATCAGCTAATGGACAACATTCTCAAAAATATGAATCTCGGCGTTGATGGCAGGGGCTACGCAGGCAAGGTCCTAGAGCTGACCAAG